>JANQFT010000635.1 GCA_028277685.1 Phycisphaeraceae bacterium | reverse complement strand
TGAAGCAGAAGTACTTCTACTCCAGCGCGCTGCATCACATCGGCAAGCACATGGCCGACCACTTCAACCTGTGGGGCTATGCCGGCATCATCTCTGAGCCGCATCCCGATGACGTGACGCCCGAAGGTAAAGACATCCGCATGGAAGGGCAGACCGCCATGCGCATTGTGGTGCGTGCTGAGCAACCGCGCGTGCGTCCGGTCTATCGTCAGGCGGCCGCTCCGATCGCCGCACCGATGGTGGGTGGCGACCCCATGGGCGCGCCCGCGCCCGGCAGCAAGGGTTACAAGATTTCACAGATCATCATTCAGCTCGACAAGGGCCTGCCTCTTAACCCGCCCATCAACGAACTGCTCGACCTGACCATCCACGCTGAAGAAACCACCACCGGTTGGGTGGTCTCGCATGACCCCATGCGTCGTCAGACCATCCGCATTGGTGATGTGCCCCGTCTGCAACGTCAGGACTTCCATGGTGAAGTGCTCGACGAGATGAGCCGTGCCATCGCCAACTACTTCGCTGCACGTGGTCATCGCGATGTGGCCGTCGGTCCGCACCCGGCTGAAATCGACAAGCACGGCAACGACACCCGCTTCGCCAATCAGACCGCGCTGCGTCTGCTGGTCACCAAGGCGATCACCATCAGCCCCGATGTGAAGTTCGTGCCCGGTCGCGAGCACTACGGTCGCACCAGCGTGGCCATCGTGCCCGGCAAGAGTGATGGCGACCCCTACGCCGTCAGCCAGTTGATCATCGACTACTCTGAAGATCACCCCGCCTTGCCCAGGCTGGATGATGTGATGAACCTCACGGTAGACCTCACCCCCACCAGCAGTGGTTACATCGCAGCGCCGGCCGGGGCACCGAAGGTGCGCGTGAAACTGCTCGACGTCGCCACCCTGCCGCGGCAGGTGCTCTACGCCAGCGCCATTCGTGAAATCGGCAGGACCCTGCTGAAGTTCTATCGCGACAAGGGCTTCGTGGGCATCTTCATTGCCCCGCATCCTGATGATGTGAACGCTGCGGGCAACGATGTCCGCCCCGCCGGGCAAACCGCCCTGCGTATGCAGATCCGCACCGGTGTGGTTCGCGAGGTGCGCACCATCGCCGCAGGTGATCGCGTGCCTGATTCTGAGCGTCTGGACAACCCGATTCACGATCGCATTGCCCGCCGTGCCCCCATCCGCGCCGCCGAACCGGGCGATGTGGTGCCACCCGATCTGCTGCGTAAGGATTTACTTGATGAGTATGTCTATCGCATGAATCGTCACCCCGGTCGCCGTGTGGACATTTCGTTCAGCCCGGCCCAGGAAGAAGGCGGCGTGGCGCTGGATTACCTCATCACCGAATCCAAGCCGTGGATGGTCTATGCTCAGATGTCGAACACGGGCACGGAGCAAACCGAAGAATGGCGTGAACGTTTCGGTGTCATCCACAATCAACTGACCAATAACGATGACGTTCTCACCATCGACTACATCACTGCCGCGTTCGATTCCGCCCACGCCGTGGTCTTCAGCTACGAAGCGCCGCTGGGTGACAGCGAAAAGATCCGCTGGCGTTTGAGTGGTCTGTGGAGCCAGTACCTGGCGTCGGATGTGGGCTTTGCCAATCAGGAATTCACCGGCAAGCAGTGGGAAGGCGGCGCAGAAATCATCGCGAACATCTGGTCTGAACGCGAAGCGTTCCTCGACCTGTTTGTTGGCGCCCGCTGGCAGAACGTGGAAGTGGAGCAGAACATCAGCGGCACGATTCAGGAAGGCACTGAAGACTTCTTCATGCCGCGGATTGGTCTGCAGTACGAAAGGTTCACCGAAACCACCAACACTCAGGCACGCGTTGAGTTCGAAATCAACGTGCCCACCGTGGCCGACACGCACCAGTCGGAATTGATCTTCCTCGGCCGTCCCGAGCCGATCCACGAAGACTTCTACATTCTCAAATGGGACATCAGCCACTCGTTCTTCCTCGAGCCGATCCTTTGGCCCGACCAGTGGGCCGACACGTCCACCCCGGAAAGCTCGACGCTGGCGCATGAGGTCTACATGG
>JANQFT010000617.1 GCA_028277685.1 Phycisphaeraceae bacterium | reverse complement strand
CTTCCTCGGCACATTGCTCTATGCAGGTTGGATCGCGGTCGACCTGCCGTTCGGTTTGCACCTGCCAGGCTTTGAGGGCATCACCAACAGGGCCTTCCTGGTACCTGCCATCGGCGGTGCCATCGCAACCATCGGCTTCATCGCCCTCGAGCGTAGACGCCTGTCGCTCAATGCTTTACAGAGCGAAGTCCCCAATAACGGCCCTCCACCGGACCATCAGTGATAACCCCCGCATCTGGAGGGTGTTCCATCAAGTCCAGACATGTTTGCGTCGATATAACCACTGGCCGGTGGGCTTGATAGCGCAACTCGTGTGTTGTGCTACGCAAGAATTCGACAGCCCGGAGCAGAGCATGGCCTGGTTCCGCACTGCTGATCAACACAAGTCCGAATGGCAACGCATGATCGACGAGTTGGCCGCTCACAACGGCACGCTCGAAATCGGCCTGCCATGTGCTTTCGAACCCATGGGCCCGGACGGCCACGATCAAGACAGTCTGGACGACATCCCCAAATCCTGGCGCGTGCGTCTGCTCAGCTTGTCAGGTGACCAGTGGATCGTCGAACGCCCCCCCATCGCCGGCCGACGCACCGGAGGACTGATCACCGGCGCCACGCTCATCGGCAACATCAGCCAGAAACAACGCAAGTGGTCGTTCCGCACGTCCATCCTCCGCACGCAACTGTTTGAACTGAACGCACGCAATCGTGTGCCCGCACTTCGCCTGTCACCCCCGCGTGATGTCGGCAGTGCGCAGCGACGCAGTTTCTATCGTGTGTCGACTGTCGGTGCACAACTGCCTGCGGTGAACATCTGGCCGTTGCTCGACGCACAAACTTGCCTGGCTGCCGAAGACCGCATGCAACTTGTCCACCTGGATCCTGAAGCATCCCCCAACGCACCGTTGCAACAACCCGATCTGGGCGATGGGTTCGTTGGATCACTTGTCGATATCAGTGCCGGTGGTGCCGCCCTTTCCGTGGAAGCCACTCACGCGCCAGCATTCGAGCAACACAAGCTGTTCTGGATGGAACTGCTTCTGCCTACGAACGATTATCCGCTACTGGTCGCGGCAGACCCCGTGCACGTGCACCATGATCGCGTGAAAAAAGTCCTTCAGATCGGCATGGAATTCAAGCACGATCACAACCAAACCTACCGGCGTTTCGTGCAGGAAAACATCTGCCGTTACGCCGCGTGGGAACAACGCCGCCAACTCCAACGTTTGCATGGTCGGTGAATCGGTGATTCGTTGAATCGATGCCACTCGCGGCTTCGCGCCACTATCATCATCCCCCCGCCGCGCGTTCCATCAGTTCGCGCATCTCGCGTACCGCATTCCGCAAACCAATGAACACCGCGCGGCTGACAATCGCATGCCCGATGTGCAATTCCCTCACCCCCGGCAGGGATGCGATCGGGGCAACATTCACGTAGTTCAGCGCATGCCCTGCGTTGAAGCGCATGCCCCCCTCGCGGATCAACCGCCCCGCCTCCGCCACCTTCTCCAGTTCCGTCACCACCGCGCCGCTTGCGGCATCGCGCCCACTCTCATGAAACGCATGCGCGTAAGGCCCAGTATGAATTTCACAAACCCCAAACCCCGCTTCCGCCGCCGCCGCAACCTGCGCCGGTTCCGGATCAATGAACGCCGAAACAATCAGCCCCGCGTCCTTCAACTTCGACACCACATCCTTCATGCGCGGCAACTGTCCCGCCACATCCAACCCACCCTCCGTCGTAATCTCCAGCCGCCCCTCCGGCACCAGCATCGCCAACTGCGGCTTGATGTCGCACGCAATGCTGACCATCTCATCCGTCGCCGCCATTTCGAGATTCAGTTTGACGTGGCACGTCTCCTTGATGCGTCGCACATCATGATCCTGAATGTGCCTTCGATCTTCGCGCAGATGCACCGTGATCCCCGCCGCCCCACCAAGCTGCGCCTCCGCCGCCGCCCAGACAGGATCAGGTTCATACGTCATCCGCGCCTGCCGGATGGTCGCCACATGGTCGATATTAACGCCAAGTTCAATCAAGTTCGTTGACTCGTTTCGTTAAGCCGCTAGCGGCTTCGCGCTCCGCGCTTCTCACTTCGTCACATCATACCGCGGGAACAACGCCGCGCCCTTCTCAATCTTCGTCCCCGCCTCCAACTGCCCCCACTTCACCCACGCATCCAGATCACCCTTCCCCGCTGCCAGCGCCTCGGCATATTGCCCACACCCAATCCGCTTCCAGAATTCCTCACACGCATCCGGAACAAACGGCCACAACAACACCGAAGCAATCCTGAGCGCCTCCGCACAGTTATACAGAATCGTCGCCACCTGATCACCGTTGGCATCCATGTCCTTGGCGATAGTGAACGGCCTCTCAGCCTCAATGTAATTATCTACAGTAGCAATTATCCCCATGCCAGGACGGTGAAGATCGCCAACACCACGATTCGTGTAGAACCATTCAACAAGCCAAATACTTTGCCGAATGGTCTCCGGCCACGTCTTCCCAGTCTCGAAATCTATCTCGTCGCCAAAGAAAGGCTTAAATGAATCTCCAACTTTCAGATTGACTGAAACAGGTTCATCCCCGCATGCCGATGGCAACACCCCGTCAAAATACTTCCCGATCATATTCGCCACACGACTGCACGAATTACCAAACGTGTTCGCCAAATCACTGTTGTACGTTTCAACAAACAGATCAGGACTAAACGCCGAATCACTTACGCCCAACGGCCCGCGTGTGGCAAGGAAATAGCGCAGCGCATCAAGGCCGAACTCGTTGACGTAATTATCGATCGCTTCAGGATCGAGGAAGTTACCGAGCGACTTACTCATCTTCTCGCCGGACTCACTCACCCAATAGCTGTGGCTATACACCAGGCGCGGCAGGTTGACCCAGTCATAGCCATCGCACTTCTTCAATGCAAGCAACAACGCCGGCCAGATCGCCGCGTGGAACCAGAGGATGTCCTTCGCGAGAAAATGCACCGGTGCACTCTGCCAGTACTTGCGCCGATCAGGCGCATCAACGTACGTCAGATAGTTGAACAGCGCATCAATCCACACGTAGATCGTCTGTTCCTCATCCCCCGGCACGGGGATGCCCCAACCACCCGAACCCGTGCGGCTGATGGGAACATCCTGCGCGTCTTTGATGCGGTTGATGATTTCGTTCTTGCGTTGATGTGGCTGCACGTCAAACGTACAGCCGCTTACGGTTTCACCCCTCTCGAGCAACGCCAACAACTCATCCCGATACGCCGACAGCCTGAAGAAGTAATTCTTCTCCTTCTTCTTCACGAGCGGCTTGCCGTTGACGGGGCTTTTGTATTCGCTTTCCTTGGCCTTGTTCTCGGGAACGTACTCTTCCTGCCCGGCGTCATACCAACCTTCGTATTCACCTTCGTAGACGTCGCCGGAGGCGATCAGCGCGGTGACATACTCGGTGACCTTGGCTTTGTGCTGATTGCTGGAGGTACGGACGAAGTCGTTGTTCGTCATCTCCAGTTTGGTAAACGTGTCGAAGAAGGCCTGGGCACAGGTGTCTGCCCACTGCTGCGCGGTCACGCCACGCTCGGCGGCAGCATCCGACACCTTGGCTGCGTGTTCATCCACGCCAGTGAGGAAGAACGTGTCATCACCTTTCAGTCGGTGGTACCGCGCAACCACATCGGCCACCATCGTCGTGTAGACATGCCCCAGGTGCGGCTTGTCGTTGACGTAGTAGATCGGCGTGGTGACGTAAAACGTATCTTGCGTAGTCATAGTGGCCGAATTGTAACCAAGCACGAGGCACTCGGCGAACGTATGATTGAG
>JANQFT010000588.1 GCA_028277685.1 Phycisphaeraceae bacterium | reverse complement strand
CCCGCCTGGTGGTGTGATTGCGCAGCGACAGCGCACGTGGCTGCCGCACTGTTTTTGCGGCTGACTGCTTGATGGGAGCACAGATGAACCGGCGCGTGGATTCAGCGCGGCGATTCATGCGACCAACCGTTTCCCTTGGGGGGCGGTCGGCGAATGCTCATCACTTTCAGGTTGTCGGGTGGATGGAAAGTCCACACCCCTCGTTGGTGCCAGCCCCCACGGCAGCACCCCCGAATGAACGGCGTAACTATGGCATTGCACCCTCAGTTGCAGTTCGCTCATTAAGTTACCACCTGTTGCAGCAACGTCAACCCCTTTGTACGTTTAATTTTTATAAATGGGGCGCGTGAACGTTCAAGCACGTACTGCAGGAACATATATATATGTTCCTGGCCGTCGCAGCCTTGTGGTGCCTATGAAGTTTTGTCGTTTCAGGTTGGCGTGTCACTGCCAGATGGGTGATTGCCACAACAGGTTTATGCGGTATGCAGGACGAGTCAGGTGTGCCGCATGCATCGGTTCCAATTCGAGGCGATGCAGATACCACGCATGGCTGCGGACAGACTGCGGCGTAGTATGCAACTGTGGTACGATTCGGTAGAGCCAGGGGGCATTCATTTGAACGTCGATTGGCTCCATAGTCTTCCATGGGGAAAATGACGCTCCGATGGTGGTGATGGGTCCTTTGCCAATTGATGCGCCGTGCGTGCGTCGGCCACCCGCGTGGTCGCGTTGGAGGTATCTGACCAGCGAGGTGTGCCCGGCGCGTGGGTGATGCTTCGCGAGCAGGCTGGCGGCGGTGGCAAGGCCGTTGAAGTCTTCTCGTTCGGCAGCAGCAGTTGCCCAGCACGCGAGCGCGTGAACGGCAAGGCCACTCTTGGTGTGATGGTTGGCGAGTTGCTCGTAGAGGCGTGCAGCGTCTGCGTAGCCATCTGGTGTTCCGGCAAGCATATTGGCGAGGACCAGTCGGGCCAGCGGCGCCATGGGGCGTTGCCGAAAGATGCCATTGAAGCGTTTGAGTTTGGCGATGGCAGTCCCGGGGCGATTCAGGTGATAGGAAGCGACGGCTTCGCCCAGGTGAGCGATCGCCCAGTCTTCGCCACCATCGCCTTGATTGGAGATCGCCTGGTTAACCTCAGCGAACACTTCGACCGCGATGTGTGGTGAGCCGGATATTGCAAGGAAAAGCGCGAAGCGAAGTCGAGGGCCACGCTCTTTGGATAGACTGCGCCACGCTTGACGAGTGATCAGAAACGCGCCACTGCGGCCATCTGCCTTGAGCCGATGAATGATCGCGGGGTCTAGTTTCAGATGGGGTGTGTGGGGCAGCAGTTTCAGAAGATGTTCAGCAGCCTTGTCGATATCGGATGCTTGGTCGTGTTGACTGTTCGCGTAGATGGCCAAAATGGCGGCGCGGGCTGTCAGGTCATCGGTGTACCAGTTTGTGGTCAGGGGATTAGCGACCGTGCCGGCGCATGCCAGAAGCGGGTCAAACGTGGCGGGGCCGTTCGAGAGGCGGATTTCACGAATGTCTTGCTGCGCGTTCTCAATGGGCTTGAAGGATTGACCGGCAAAGGCGATGGCTTCATCCAGCCAACGACTGATTTTGCGGAAGTCCTCGGTGCCCGTGGCTGACCAACAACGTAGATAAGCTCGGGTGAATAACGCTTCGCCACGATCAAGGCTTTCTTTCTTCGCGGTAATATCGGCAAGCAAACGATCAGCCTCGTCGGCTTGCCCAAGTGCGTGCAGGCATTGCGCTCGTCGGATCGCCGCCCGATCAGATAATGCGGGTGAACGTACCTTCTCTAACATTCGCAACGCAGGTTTATACTGCCGCTTTTGTAGAAGCTGCTGTGCGTTCGCTAAGAATGATTGTGGGGTGTCCGTTGGTTCAGCCGACATGGCATCACCGCTAACCATCACAACCACCAAAAACAACATTGCCATCATGCGATTCATGGCAACACCCCCGGCCCCCCCGGAACCCCCGACCCCACCGGACCGAGCGCGGGTTGCTCCAAGTATTCCACGTGTCGCTGGCCCTGCTTGTCGTAGGTGATCCGCATGTCGTGCTGGTGCGTGCCACGAACCTCGATGATGCGTCCCAACTTGTCGTAGGTGTAGATGGTATCTTTACCATCCGGATGGACCACGCGATGCAGTCGACTGTTTGAATCGTAACTGTATTCAGTGCGACCCACGCCAGGAACATTCTCCGCGGTCTTGCGGCCACGTATGTCAAACGCTTCGGTAATCCGACGCTCTTTCGCAGGACCGTGCGTTCGGGTCGCCAGGCGATCACCCGCCTGGTAGGTGAAATCCTCGCGGTGTTGATTCCGCTGCACGATGCTTTTCAATCGCCCGAGTCGATCATAGGTGTAGCGAATCTGACTGCCATCGGTGAATTGACGACGCACCAGTTGGCCGCGACGATCTCGGATGTGGCGTTCGGTAACGATACTGCCTTTTTTGATTTGCTGGACTCGCCCCTCGTCGTCAAAGATGCGCCAACCAATCTCGCGTGTGATTTCCCGATTGGTCTTGCGGTTGTGCTCAACACGAGTTGCCTGTTCCAAAGCACCCCATTTGTTGTACGACCATTTGTGCATGCTGCCGTCGGGAAAGGTATGAGCCACCAGTCGTCCCCACTTGTCCCACCTTAGAAAATGAGTTTGTTCGCCCTGGCTGACGGCCTCCAACTCACCGGTCGATGCATAGACGTAGCGCAGCGTGCGGCCATCGCCAAAACGCTTGGTGAGCATGCGTCCTGAGGAGTCTCGCTCGATCCCGTCGTCATCGCGTGCTTTCGTCTTACCGGGCTTCTTTCCCTCGCGTTGTTCATCATAGTGATGGACGTCAATCAATGTCGCGCCCAAGCCTGTCGGTAGCGACAGATTGAGGGGGATAGACGTGATGGCATTGATGGACTGTGCGCTTTTCTGTCGGCTCTTCCTACCGCGCTTCACCTGCCTATTCTTAGCTTTCGGTGTGCTGGATCTCAATGGCATGACGGATCGTTCCCAGAGAACATGGTCCGTTATGTCATCGGCGGTAACATCGGCGATGGACATGGCAAGCAGATGCGATAATCGTTGACCGTTGGTGGACTGCTGCCAGGACCATACCGAACCGTCCAGCTCACGTTTCAGATGGATCGCCCTCACGTGATTGGTAAGCGGACCTTCATCGTGTTCTTCACGCGCGATGGTGTATTCATGTCGCTGCGGGTTGGTGTAGCCGGTCAAACGGCCTGAATCATCGTATGCAAAACGGCAGGTCCACAAAGCCTTCATACGTTTGCCTGCCTCACCACGATACGCCGCCAAACCAGTTACATGTCCCGTCGATTGTCGCCGCACCTCAACCTTCTGTTGCTGGTACGGCAACGTGATGCCCGTGCAATGGTCATGTTCGTATTCAAAACGAACTGCTTCCTTGTTCGGCAAGATCAGGGCCGTACGCCGACCAGTCGCATCGTATTCCACGTTGACGTATTCCTTGCGAAAAAGGTCGAATGCAATTCGCCGTAAGAGCCATTGTTTGATCGAAGGCTCATATTCGAAGCGCCACTGGCGCCCGCGACCACGGATGACCAACGCATCGCCCTCGGCATTCAACCGATAGTCCGGATACCCCTTGGCAGGTTGATCACGAATCGCCAGGCTGCTTTTTGGTACGTTGAAGATCAGTAATCGCTGATCACAAGCGGCCACGATTGTGTTGGTGTGATTCGCATCTTGCGTAACAGCCATACGCCCGGATTGTGAAGGTCCCCACGGAACGACGTCCCCAATGCTGAGCGTCAACAGATCCGCAACCCACTGTCGCGGTGTTGCATCGAACGCTACCCGGTAGGTCATGCGCATATCAGGCTGGACGATGAACTCACCAATGGCGTGAGGCCCGCCCGGCCGAACATCGACCATGGGATATGCCGGATAGTGCAAGTGAGATGGCAAGTGCTCCGACACGATATCACTGCCAAGCGTAACGCTGACCACGATCATGAACACCACCACGATGATCTGATGTACACGTGAAATAACCACAAGCGCGCCCCCAATCGAGACCATTCAGCCCGTACTGTCGATATTCTCGAAGAGATGTAGCCATCTATTCTGCTCATAGAGGCCATCCCTCCCACACTTGGCCGAAGTATACCAAGTGCTGCAACCGCCAACCATACAGATCGCTGCGATTCGACGAACCGCAAACCTTGGTGTTGCAGTTCGCGGCATCGTCAAGGGGGCCATTTGGGCCGTCTTCCAGTATTCAAAGATCCTCGTTGTTCGCCGAGTTGTCGAAACCAGATGGTTAGACTGCCACACTCCAACACCCACTCCTTGGCCCTGTGGCGTTTCCCAAACAATGTGGCGAACTTAATGGAACAGCCTGGCGGTTTTGTAAGTGCCACGTGCCAGCCCTCGGCAAACCTCAATAGCCCTCAGAAGCCTCGAAATGTGTGTTTGATGGCATCAGGAGCCATCATAAGCACTACCGTCTTGTCACGAGCACCGTTATTCTGCCGTTGCTCGATCGAGCCATGGAGAGCGTCATGCCGAGCCGATTCCGCCTGACCAAGTCGAATGTCGATCGCAAGTGTCTGCCCCCTTCCACCAAGGAAAAGACGCGCGGCGGTCGTCCCGTACGACAGAAAATCTACTGGGACTCGAAGCTGCCCGGCTTTGGGCTACTCGTCAGTGCATCATGCAAGACGTTCATCGTTCAGCGCGAGGTGAACGGCCGCAGCCGACGCGTGACCATCGGCAAGTACGGCGTCCTCACGCCCAAGCAGGCCGAGGACAAAGCGAGGAAGCTCCTGCAGGAGATGCGCGAGGGCGTTGACCCCAACGCACTTCGTCGGCAGCAGCGAGCCGAGGCGATGCAGAAGGAGTACACGCTGGCCGACGGAGTGGCTGAGCACCTGCGCAACATGAAGCAAAAAGGATGTGCGCAGCGGTCGATGGATGACCTCAGCTCAGAGCTGGAGCGTCACCTGGGCGTTTCATCCAGTCGCCCAGGTGACGCTCCAGCTCTGAGCTGAGGTCATCCATCGACCGCTGCGCACATCCTTTTTGCTTCATGTTG
>JANQFT010000299.1 GCA_028277685.1 Phycisphaeraceae bacterium | reverse complement strand
GCTTCCACCAATCAGCGAGATCAGTATCAGCAGCATCCCGCTGATCGGTGTGCACGAAATGTTCCGCTTCATCGGCCACGCTGGTCGGGCGCGATGGTTCCGGTCCCAGCGCACAGCCGGTGAGGATGGTG
Organism: Phycisphaeraceae bacterium; assembly: GCA_028277685.1. Classification (GTDB taxonomy): domain Bacteria; phylum Planctomycetota; class Phycisphaerae; order Phycisphaerales; family Zrk34; genus JANQFT01. The sequence goes on along the minus strand of JANQFT010000299.1, from coordinate 3,559 downwards.
GCAAACAGAAGCATCACCCCAAATCGCAAACTCATGAGTTACCTCCCTTGGCAAGCGCCTCCATGGCGGCGACGCTGTATCGGATTGTGTGCTCGACGGCGAGGTCGGCATCAAGAATGGGTGCATCGGTGACATCGGCATGGGTATAAAGGGTACGGGCATCGAGGATGTGCAACAGTTGACCGACCAACGAATGGGCGCAGAGCTCGATGCTCACATCATCCAGACCAGGGCAGGTGCGTTGAAACGCTTCGTGCAACATCTGCTTGGTGGGTCCGATCATCTTAGCGAACATGGTGTCTGGTGGCAGGTGGGGTTCGGTCATCTCACGCATGAACAGGAGCAGTTGGCGTTTGCTTTGCTCTTCATCGCCGGTGTGCAGGTCGAGGAACACTTCAGCGTAGGTGCGGAGCACGGCGGTAAGGTTTACATCCGGTCGAGACATCACCTCGACCATGGCTTGCTCGCGTTTGGAGCGAAGCCTTTTAAGAAGTCGTTCGAACATGCGTTCGTACAACGCTTGTTTGCCGCCGAAGTGATAATTCACCGCGGCGATATTGGCTCCCGCCACTTTGGTGATTTCGCGGACGTGGGTGGCGTTGTAGCCACGTTCAGCGAAGAGAATTTCCGCTGCATCGAGCAGTCGCTTCTGCGTCAGCTCGCTGGGCGTAAGCGGCTTTGATAATGTATCTGCTTTTTGTATCATGGTTTATGAGAAAACGAGGGATTGAAATATCTATATCAAATCATAGTATAAAACTGCAGTTTGAATCAGTCAAGCAGAGAGATGCAAATTTCTTTTCAGGTTTCATCCGTGAGGCGTGTGGACATCTGAGTGTGAACAAGGCGGGCAGGTCGACGTCTGCATATTAGGCCGGCTGTCGCGCCCGGGTGCGGTGGTCGGTAAGATGCCCGGTATCATTCCAAAATGAAAGGTTCGACAGATGCCCTCCCATTCACCCCTGCCCTCCCTGCCCCGATTCATGACGATCGCATTGGCGCTTTTTGTGTTGACTGCGTTGCCGCGCACGACCCTGGCCGACAGCACCGCCCTGACCGTCTACAACAACGACTTCGCCGTGGTGAAGGAGATGCGCACGCTGTTACTCTCGGACAAGGTGGCGACAGTGAAGTTCACCGATGTGGCCAAGCGCATCGACCCGACCAGCGTTCATTTCAAAAGCCTGACCGATCCGACCGGCACGCGCGTGCTGGAACAGAACTATGAGTACGATCTGGTGGGTGCGGACAAGTTACTGAGCAAGTACATCGATCGCGAGTTGAACGTCACCACACAGGACGGGCGCAGCTACCGTGGTGCACTACTGAGTTTTGACCGTTCACAGTTAGTGATCCAGGGTGTTGATGGCAAGCTTTACATGGTGCAACGTCAGGACAACATCACCGACATCAAGTTCGAAGCGTTGCCCGAGGGTCTGCTCACCAAACCGACGCTCGTATGGAAGCTGGCGACCAAGAAGCCGGGTGAACACAAAACGCAGGTGGCTTATCAGACATCCGGCTTGAGTTGGCATGCTGACTACAACGTGGTGCTGAACGAGGATGACACCGAGATGGACATGACCGGCTGGGTGACGATCAACAACCAGAGTGGCGCTTCGTACAAGGATGCGAAGATCAAACTGATCGCCGGTGATGTGCGCAAGGTGCAGCCGATTCCCTCGCCCACTCCGCAAAGTGTTCGCATAAAGGAACTCGCTTTCGCGGAAGTGGCGGACGCCGGCTTCGAGCAGCAAAGCTTCTTTGAATATCACCTGTACACGCTCGGCAGGCCAAGCACGGTCAACGAGAATCAGGTGAAGCAGATCGAACTGCTGACCGCAGCCCGCGTACCAGTGACCAAGCGGTACGTGTTCGAGCCGAATGGGCGGTACTGGCATCGCAAGTATGGCGATAAGAATCTGTACAAGGTGAACGTGTTCATCGAGTTGACCAACGATGAGAAAAGTAACCTTGGCATGCCGTTGCCGAAGGGCAAGGTGCGGGTTTACAAACAAGCCCCCCCAGCCCCGGGAGCCCCCGGCATTGCCGGACGTTTCGTCAAAGACCTTGAGTTCGTGGGTGAAGACAAAATCGATCACACACCCCGTGATGAACAGGTGAAGCTGTACATCGGTGATGCGTTCGACCTGGTGGGCGAAAAGAAGATTCTCAAACACCGCAACGAGCGTCGCTGGCGGCAACAGGTGATTCAGATCACGCTGCGCAATCACAAGGAAGATGCCGCGAACATCGTGGTGCGGGAACACCTGGGCCAGGGCAACTGGACGATCAGCGACCAGAGCCATCCGTTCAAGAAGGACGATGCGAAGACGGTTGAGTTTGTGGTACCCGTCGCCGCGCGCGGCGCAAGCGTGTTGACCTACACGGTGGATTACCGGTGGTAACCCTCGGAAGTGGGGCTTGAAGTTCCTGTCCGCCGTAGCCTTGGCGAAAGCGGATGAAGTTCTTGTCCTGCGAAGCCTCGGCGGAGCAGGATGAGGCATGGGGGGAATTGTAGCTGACGATCGTCGATCACCGGAACCGTGTAGTCCGCCATTGGCGGATAACGCGGCTTGGATCAAGGCGTGCAACATTTCCGACTTCCCACTTTCGACTTCCGACTTCGCACTTCCCCCTTACGTACGTTTTACCCTTACAATGACCGCCTTGATTTGAGGACAGTCAACGAAGGTTTGCATGAGTGACACTTTGAAGAAGCCGCAGCCGGAGGGGTCGATCAAGGAAACGCTTGAGTCGATCGTGATCGCGTTCATCCTGGCGTTTGTGTTTCGTGCGTTTGTGGTGGAAGCATTCGTCATCCCGACAGGTTCGATGGCCCCAACGTTACTCGGCCAGCACACGCCGTTTGTCTGTCCGGAATGTGGGTATCGCTTCGTGACAGGCCCACGCGATTATGGTCATGCCGCACAACGTGGACATCAGCAGGCCGATGCCCGCTACCTGCCCTTGCCCACGCAAGGATTACCAAGCGGCAACGGCTCGCTACAAGCGCCCTGCCCCATGTGTGATTACCCCGTCATTCAAAGCGCGCGCGCGCTCGACTCCGGTGACCGTATCCTGGTGCTGAAGTACATCTACGAATTCTTCGAACCCGACCGCTGGGATGTGGTGGTCTTCAAGAACCCGAAGAACCCGCAGGAAAACTACATTAAGCGGCTGGTGGGCAAGCCGGGCGAGTGGATCTGGATTGTGCGGGGCAACATCTACACGCGCGTCAGTGAAGACGAACCATGGCAGATCCAGCGCAAGCCATTTGATGTGCAACGGGCTGTCTGGCAGCCGATTTACCACAGCGACTTTGTGCCGCACGATGGTGGTGAGGGTACGCATCGCGTGCGCTCCTGGCAGGTTCCCTGGATGCGTGATGACCCGGCGCACTGGCAAGATGTCAACCATGGGCGCATCTACCGGTTCGATGGCACCGCCGATGAAGCGCAGCTTTCGTTCGACTTCGATGGCCAACATCACGCGCTCGATCATTACGCCTACAACAGCTTCGCCCCGGGCGGTATCAGGCGGCGCAACGGCGATTACC
>JANQFT010000119.1 GCA_028277685.1 Phycisphaeraceae bacterium | reverse complement strand
AGTCGCGTGCCTTTGGGGGATTGATACACCGTGATGACGACGTTGCCCTTCAGTTCTCCCCGTTGCGGACGCTCGGACGGGGCAACAAAGTGGCCGTTGTCGGCCTGCATTTCGATGACCAGATTCTCCGCCAGGTGATAGCGGGCGCGTGGCTTGACCACATCGAACACGCCGCCCGGAAGTGGTTGGATGGACCCCCAGAAGTACGCCTGCTTGAGCTTGCCGGTTTTCTCATCGTAAATGTGCAGACTGCCGTCTTCACTGCTGCCGGTGGCTTCGAGTCCTGCGGGATTGAGATCAGGGTTGCGGACGAGTTGCCCGGGTAGTTCGCTGTCATCGATGACCACGGTGAGGTCGGCGCTGCGCGAACCTGACCCAACGATCATGGAGATGATCGCGGCCACCAACGCCAGGCCAAGCACCACCAGAGCAATCCATGCAAGTTTCTTGAACATCAGCTACGTCCATCAGTTGCTGTCACAAGCCATACGACTCGAGCACTTCATCCCAGCGATCCATCGCCTTGAGCATGTGTTCCACGGCTTCACGTACCGCACCCCGCCCGCCCGGCTTGGTGGTGATGAATTGGGCCACCTGCTTCACTTCATCCGCGGCGTCAACCACGGCCATGGGGTAACCCACGCGGCACAACACGGGCAGGTCAGCCAGGTCATCACCCATGTACGCCACCTGTTCTGGTAAGACGCCGATGCGACGGCAGATGTTCTCAAACGTGATGAGTTTATCACCCGCGCCCTGCTCGACGAGTTCGATACCCAGTTCCGCTGCGCGATGCGTCAGCGCCCGCCCCGATCGCGCGGTGAGAATACCCACCTGCAAACCAAGTTGTCGCCACGCCTTGATGCCCAGCCCATCGCGCACGTGGAAGCGCATGATCTGTCGGCCGGTCTCATCCAGCAGGATCGACCCGTCGGTCAGCACGCCGTCTACATCAAGCAAGAGCAGTTTGATTTGGGTCAGATTCACTTAGGGCCTGTGGCATGCGGCTTGGGGCTAAAGGCGCCATGAGCCTGGGTTGGTGGGCGATCCCAGTGTTGATACGATGACTGCATTATGCGGCTGATTGTGCATGCCCGCAATGAAACACTCTCCGCAGGGAAGCGGTTGCCATGAGCGAATACAAGGTTGAACTCGATATCTACCACGGTCCGCTGGACCTGCTGCTGTACCTGATCAAACGCGATGAGATCGATATCCAGGACATCCCCATTGCCCACATCACCGATCAATACCTGTCTCACTTGAAGACGCTGAAGCGGTTGGACATCAACGTGGCGGGTGAATTTCTGGTGATGGCCGCCACACTGATGGAAATCAAGTCCGCCTTGCTCGCTCCCGCCCCCGGAAGTGAGATAGGGGGGGATAGCGATCTGCCGGCTTCCGAAGACCCGACCGACCCGCGTTACGAACTGATTCAACAACTGCTCGCCTACAAGGCATTCAAAGATGCCGCGAACAAACTGGACGACCAGCGCGAAGCGTTCCACGCAAAGTTTCCCCGCCACCCTGCAGCGCAGGACAAGCAGTCCGACAACGAGCAGCGCGAGTTCGATTTAGATGATGTGCAGTTGTGGGACCTGGTCGAAGCGTTCGGTCGCATGATGGATCAGGTGGGTCTGACTGCTGCGCACGAAGTGGTGTCGGATGATACGCCCATCGAACTGCACATGGCGGACCTGGTCGATCGACTCGAACGGGACGGCGCGATGACGCTGCAACAGGTGTTCGACGGCCGCACACGCGGCGAGATGGTGGGCCTGTTTCTGGCCATGCTGGAACTGACCCGCCAACGTCGGTTGATCTGCTGGCAAGATGTGGAAACCAAACTCATCCACGTGGAAGTGCGCGACAAGGCGGAAGCCGAAGCCGAACTCGCCGCCGAAGCCGAAGCCCCCGAGCGTGCACCCGCCGACCCGAAGAACGCGGACGACTTCGAATGGGTGGATGAAACCCAGAAGAAACGCTACATCCGCCGCCTCGACCGCCGCGCGAAGGGTGAATCGGTGGAAGAGGATGAACAACTCGAGGCTGAGATCGCGGAACTCGAAGCCGCCGAAGCGGGGGAGGATGACGTGCCTGACGATGAGTAGTGGCTTTGAGTGTTAGCTTCAATCTCCCGTTGGCAGTGCCTGGCTAATCTCCTGAGAAATCATTATGCCCGCGTTACCGGGCAATGGGTATTCCCGCTGAAGAAGCGAGATGCGATCTGCGAATTCAGAAAGAATCTCGGGATCAGTTTTTTGCAGGTAGGTGGTAGTACGTGCCAGTAACATCCTAAATGTAAAATTTGCAGGCTGGCGGCAGCAAAGCTGAGTTATTCCCGTGAGTATTTCCCTTTGCCCGTAAATGCCCCCTCCAACCAAACCTTCATAACAGGTAGCTGCTACTGCCAAGTGTTGTTCAAGCCTTAAAAGGTAGTCGTTAAAGTCTGAAGCTGACGCAGTATTGTACCATTGCGGTGGTGGGGCAATTCTAAGATTGGCGTGGTCAGAAAGCTGCTTAACCACTGCATCGCATAAACGAGTGATGCCCAGACCTGGATCATGTTCGTCAACGCTGTCCCAAACGTTGGCCATACGCTTGCATTGACGTACGTCGATGAGATCGGTGGTTACTCGCCAGTTTGCAGCAGTGATATCCAGTTCTATTCTGACTACAAAGTCAGGACAGGTTTCCATGCTTACAGCGGCTTCACACAGGTCCTCGTTCGTTTGCGATTTGCAGAATACAGCAAAGCCATGATTCTGAATCCACGGTATGAGGGCGATGCCTGTACCGTTTGTGGAAAGGTGAACCTTCTCGCACAGAATCAAGGGGATACAGCGGCTGATTCTTCCCGGCGTGTCGGTTAGTTGTGCAGATTGAGTCTGCGGTTCTCGGTTCATCAGAACCGTACTACCCATGAACGCTACGCGCGGTCCATCAGAATCCTTGGCAGGTAATAGTGAGCTGTATGGGGAACCGTCGCGCGTCCAGATTGGACCTAGAATAACAATTCCGGCGAATTCAGGTGATTGCTCCTGAATACCCTCCGTCTTAGCTACATTTGCTTTAGCGAGTTCACCGTCCCAGTACTGCAGATGCTCTTGCCAATCTGGCCGTTTCTGGGCGTACAGTTGATCCAAGATGCGCTGAGCTTCGCCGTGGTGTCCTAAATCGAAATGCGCTTTGATCAGGTTATTTCCCACTTCCAAACCATGCACTGATGGCTCGAATACTGGTTCAACCACCTGCAACATCTCTTGCAGGTGGCCGTGATTGCCTAAGTCTCCGCTGATCTGCATCAATGCGTCAGCTGGAGCAGGTTTTGGAAACCTTGAAATAGCCTGCTTACAGAAGTCGATGGCGGCTGCAATGTCTTTTTGCTCCAAGGCTTCACGGGCAAGCCAAACCTGAGCTCGCCAACTTCCCGGAAGTGCTGCGATGCGTCGATAGGCTCCCGTTACAGCGCTTATTCCCTCGCGCTCGCGGATCTCAGTGACGTACCATAGAAAACCATTGTCTTGGTTAGGATCCTGCTCTAACGCCTCCCATAGCAGTTGGAGTGCCTGCGCATCTTTACCTTGGCTGCTGTACACCTTGGCGAGATTCGTCATGACCACGCCGTTTTTTCCGTGAAACCTCAGGCTGTCCGAAAGAACGCGCTCAGCATCAGATAACCGATCGGTCTGCATATACACAATGCCTAGGATGACAGCGCCACGGGATGGTGTATGGTCGATCTTCGCTAGACGCTCTGCGGCACCCACGATGTCAACGGCAAATCCATCCGTTAAGGCGCTGACCAAACAGTGGTACAACTCGTCCGGGTCGTTTCGGCATGATTTCAGTTTTGGTAACAGGACAGAATCCTTCCAATCCTGTTTGTGTACATGTAATTGATGGCCATGCGCATCATAAACCATGATCATGTCATCGTCCGCATGACGCGACTCAACGGATGCAGGTTGCGCCACAGTGTTTGAAGCTTTGCGCTTCCCAAATAGCTTGCTGAAAAAGCCCATGGCGGTACACGATTGTCGATGTGATCACCCACACCTTGTTGACTCTTGGTACGTGACTGACATGTGAAAGTGCCAGCGGCTTGAGGTCCACCCTCAACCACACAAGAGTATCAATGATGCAATCACGCAGGTCAATTGGATCAGTGGATGTTGTCAGTTTGCCATATTCTTTGCCATGAACTTCTTCACCACCATGCCGCGTTCGGTCAGGGGGGAGGCGAGTTTGGCGGTGCGGTGGTCGTCGAAGGCATCGGTGTGTTCCGGGCTCCAGCCGGGCCATTCGTCGAGGGCGTGGTAGGACCAGTCCCAACCCATTTCTTCGTACAGTTCAAGGCTGTCGCGCAGGTAGCCGGCGGCGTTGGGTGCCCATTTGATCACGCTGAACTCGCTGATGTAAACGCGCACCTTGTGCTTGCGCTGGAACGCGATCATCGGGCCGAGCTCTTTCTTCAGTCGCGCTTTGTCCCACCAGCCGCCCCCGGTGTCGCTGAACTCACCGGGCCAGGTGCGTTGCCGTTCAAGATAGGCCTGTTTGAGGTCGGTCTGCTTGATCTCTTTGATGCCCTGATGCGTGTACTGGTGCGGTTGATAGTTGTGCGTGGTGTAGATGATGTTGCTGCCTTCGAGCGGCTCGAGGTCTTTGAACGCCCAGCACAACCCGCCGGGGCCTGCGGTGTAAACGATAGGGTGTTTCTGATCGACCTTGCGGATCTGATGCACGATTTGTTGTGCCCACCCTCGCCACTTCCGGGGGGGGCCTGGAAAGTCTTCCCAGTCGAGCGGCTCGTTGAGAATCTCGAACCAGATGTCCTGGTCGCGATCCTTGCAGATTTCCACCAGGTCCGCCCAGCACTTGCTGATCGTGGCAAGGGTTGATTCATCCTGCCAGAATGCGTGCTTCCACGCTTTACCTTTGAAGGGTGTGGGGTAGGTGTCGATCTTCGGGTTCGGCACATCGAACAGACAAAGCACCACGGTCATGTCGAGTTCTTTGGCCAGGTCGAGTTGGGCCGGCAGTTCTTTGATCATGCGCTGCCATGATTCTTCATACGAGCAGCGGTAGATGTGCCGCGCGCGATGGACCGGGCGCATCATGAACCGCACACTGTTGGCGTTCCATTGGTCCTTTGCTTTGCGCAGGGTCGACTCGCGCATTTTATCGACCGTGAAGCCGCGTAGCGGGGTGGAACGCGCGGTGGTGTTGGCCGGCACGATGGGCTTCACCGCCTCCACCTTCTTCCGGGGGCCGACCGACTTTTCCCACGCGGCGAAGATGCGGTCGGCATAACCCTGCATGGCCTTATCGTTGGGGTGCCACTTCACGCCGGAGTGTTCACCGAACCCGCGATACGATTTGTCGGTCGCCATGTCTTCCACGGAAATAAACGGCAGACCTTCGGCCGTGGCGATGCGCCGCATCGTATCTTCCACCTTCCTGATCCATCCGTGATACGGTTCGCCTTCCGTCGGACTCCACCGACCCGTGCAAACGATCAACGGCTGCGTCTCAATCCCCTTCAACCCACGCAGCAACGCTTTGTAATTGCTCTCGATCGTTTCGATGCCTTCATCCGGATGCTCGTGCTCACCCAACTGCACGATGATGAAGTGCGGCCGGAACTTTACGTAGTCGGCCATGCCCTTGAGGCGACCGCCAGCCGACCCGCCACCGCCCTTGGCGATCTTGTGGATGATCGGCCGATCCGGCATCACCTGCTTCAACTTCGCGCGCAACAACGATTCGTAATCTTTCTCCGGATCACTTGCCGCCATGCCCGCAGCATAGTGCCAGCCCAGTTTCTTGGATGGTCCGTGCCGGGTGATGCTGTCACCAACAAACAACACGCGATACGCCGGGCTGGCCGCATGGCACATCACAGCGAACGAACAGCAGATCACGAACACAGCGCACGTCAAAACGGAATAGCGAATCACGAGAGAACTCCTTGGATGTACAAGCAAAAAAGGCGGTGGGCTATTGATCCCAGTGAGGCTTCTCATCCGAAGCATCAATGGCAATATCGTGATGGTTGCTGGCGTGGGCATCGACGAACAAGATGTTGGCCGATTCACCGGGGTGTCGCGGGTCGACAATCACATCTCCGACAGTACTTCCTGGCCATCTCACGTGAGGATGCCACGAGGCAGACCATTCCCCCTGACTGGATGGTTGTAAACGCAGATTGTCTATCAGGTGAACCATTTCCGAGGGATGGTTGATACTTTGCACTTTGCGGAAGCCGGTTGTCGAAACCAAGTTTCCATTCTTTGTTCCAGAAGCGCAGCCCTGTAGATTGTGCCCGTAACCATATCGATCGGTCTTTGCGGGACACACCGCAATTGGTGCATCATCAACTGTCTGGAATGAGTCAAGATCGTCTAAACCCAGATATGGGCGCAATCCCCCCAGCCAACTGCCCGTGCCTGACCAAGAGGCGCCGGTCTTCAGCCAACGTTGATCGTATGCCACGAACGCCGGAATCAACACGCCGTTGTATTCACTGGTGTACATCGTCGAGCCCACACCCATCTGGTGCAGATTATTCGTGCAGGCAACGCTTCGGGCGATGTCTTTCGCTTTGTTCAAAGCAGGCAGCAGGATGCTGATCAACAAGGCGATGATCGCGACCACCACCAACAGTTCGACCAGGGTGAAGGCGAGGAGTGATCTACGATCTTCGATGTTCGATCGACGATCTGGCAGGCCACGATCAGCATCTTGCACTGGCTCGTCTTGCAGCCTGGAGATCGTCGATCGAACATCGTACATCGAAGATCGAAAATACCCATTCGCCATGGCATACCTTCTTTCCAAAGCACTCAATCCAACGAGTCCACACTGCCGCGCTCGACCAGTTCCGGGGCGAGTTCGGTGCGTCGCGGTGCGGGCGCGACCGGTGCATCGTCGGCCATGATTTCCGACAGGCGAGTGGCCGCCGCATGCCCCATCGCTTCATGTGGAATGCGGATGCAACTCAAACCTGGCTCCGATACATCAAAGGCATTCAATTCACCGATCGCCATCACGGAAATATCAGTCGGCACGCGATGGCCCCCGGCCTTCACCGCCTGCAGCACGCCCATGGAGATGTTCTCGTTGATGCCCAGCATGGCCGTCAGGTCATCATGCGCCTGCATCAGTCGGGTGGCTGCTTCGCGGCCGTTCGCCCAGGGATCACGGTCGTTCAAATCCGAGGCACTGGTGCGCACGCGTGGCAGGGTGGCGAAATCTAAACCAGCTTTCGTCAGCTCTTCCGCCATACCCAGGCGCACACGCTGGTTGGAGGCGGCGTCGGCCGTGTGATCCACCAGGCCAATCTTCCGATGACCACGCTCCAGCAGATGACGCATGGCCATACGACCGATCGCCGCGCTGTCCGGTACCACCGCATCGACATCCAACTCATCAAAGCAGGTATTCACCAGCACGAACGGTACGCCACGGTCACGCAGCGCACGTAACGGTTCAACAAAACTCGTCAGCGGTGGGGGATAGATGATCGCCCCGGCGACGAAGCTGCTGTCGAGGTTTTCGAACAGGTCGAGTTCCTGATCGAAATCGAGGTCGGCCGCCTGCACGATGAGGCGGCGCGACCCGGAAGCCAGACCGGCCTTCACCCCCCGGAGAATCATGCCCATCGGTTCAAGCTCGAGCGTCGGCAGCACCAACGCCACGTGCTTGCGTTTGAGTTGAGGCTCCGCCACGAACACCCCGCGCCCGGGATGCGAGCGCAGATAACCTTCCGTGGTGAGCGTGTTGATCGCCTGCTTCACCGTGCCAATGCTCACGCCGCATTCACGGCTGATCGCGCGGAAGCTGGGAATGCGCTCGCCCGGGCGAAGCACACGCTGTTTGATCTTCCCGCGAAGCTGGTCCTGAATCTGCAGGACGTAAGGCTTCTCCAGCGAGGGATCAATCTTCAGATGGTGTTCAGCTTCGTTCATGATCAGCTCTCAAGATCATTGCGCGGCGGGTCGTACACAGTGACGACCTGACTCAAAGGTACCCGTTCTAGCCGCGGCGACGCAGGCACGCCAAACCACCGAGCGCCGCCATCATCAGCGTAGCGGGTTCGGGAATTTCAGCCACTTCAAGGAATGGCGGTTCGCTGCTGTGTTCAGACATGCGGAAGATGTAACGGTTCCAGTCGTTGTCACCGTTGGGTAGCGTGGCCGGGTCGGCCTGCAGGCGGAAACCGAGGATGCTATCGGTCTTGGCGGCTTCGGTTTTAGCGAACGCGGTCACATCAAATGTGGCATAGCCCGAGGGCGAGGAGGCGGTATAAGCGCTGTCGGCCAACAATGTGCCGGCGGCTTCATACGTGCTGTTGATCGGCACGACCTGCGTTCGGTCCGGCAGACCGTAGAGATCGACATCGAAGTCATCGACCAGCGTCGCGCTCGAAAGGGAAATATTGAGTTCAACCTTAGGTGAAACAGCGATGGCTGCGCGGTCCGCCGCGCTCAGCGCGAAAGGAATCCACAGCCGAATTTCGCTGGTACTGGTATCGCTGGCCTCGCCAAGCTGAAACACACTGCTTGTCGCACCCGCAGTGCCGTTACCCAGCTCATCCTGGTCCGAATCCCGCAAACCGCGGTCAGCCGCATCGGCGTTGATGATCAGTGGTGCTGCCCAAACCTGTCCAATTCCCACTGTCATGACGATGGCAAACGCGATCCCGCAAGCCAATTTCGTTGCGCGTTGAGTCATAACTCTATCCTCCAATACAAGTTAAATGTGTTCGTGAGGCAACGTGCCTCTCCCAACCTCGAACCGAACTAACTGTAATAGTACACATAGTACACCTTGAGGCGGGGGAGTCAAGGGAAATATGATGGGAACAGGGAACAGGGAACGGGGAACGGGGAACAGGGAACAAATGCGTTGTAGCTGCGGCGTCCGCGCCGCTGGGGATTGGACGATTCCCGTTCACCAGAACCACGAACACGCGCTACCCCCAAAGCCCCGCGATGGTCGTCCACGACCTTCGCGGGGATAATCCAGAGATCAGAGATCAGAGACCAGAGATCAGAGATCAGAGATCAGAGATCAGAGATCAGAGATCAGAGATCAGACAAAATCACAGCTGCGGCGTCCGCGCCGCAGTCATGCGGTTGACCAGTTCAACTGTACACTCAACTGTGAATCGCCTTCATCATGCACCGCGATGTGCCACCGCGTTGTGGTCAGCGCTCGCACGAACCGCAGGTCGTGTGAAACCAGCAGCAGGGCACAGTCGCATTCAGCCAGCGCATTTTCCATGCACTCGATCGAGGGCAGGTCCAGGTGATTGGTCGGCTCATCCAGAATGATCAACTCGGGTTGTTGTGCGATGCCGACCGCCAGCATCAGCTTGCGCAACTCGCCGGGGCTTGGTTGTGCCGTTTCCAGCAAACGATCTGGTTGAGAGCCTAAACAATTCACCGTGCGCATGACTTGCCCAAGCTTGTGGTGCGGCAGACGGCGTACCGCCTCAACCGTTTGCTGCGAGGCATCGGCGGACACTTCCTGCGGCAGCACGAGCAGCGACTCAGTCGGCAACTGCACCGACTGCAGAATATGTTTAACGAGCGTGCTCTTTCCTGTGCCGTTCGGACCGGTGATCGCGATGCGGTCTGTTGGTGTGATGCGCAGTGACGGAAAAAGCAGTTTGCGCTTCCCACCCAGCAGAATCGAGCCAGCTTCCTGTTGCCAGAGTGTGTTTCGACG
>JANQFT010000091.1 GCA_028277685.1 Phycisphaeraceae bacterium | reverse complement strand
ATGATCCACATGCGGAACTCGTCTCCTCCCGCGATGCATGGGAGAAACCAGGATTCCTCATCACCCAGCACGGTGCAGCAATCGTCCGGGCAGGCCCGGACCTACGTCATCAGGCAAACAGATGCAGTCGAATCGCCCGCACCCGGTAACTGTATCGCTCGGCTTTGCTCGCTGCAAGGCGTGACTGAAACTGATCCGCGTGATGCTGCAGCGTGCCACCACTCAGCAGCAACGTCAAGGGCGTGGAGAGTTTCTGTCGCCGGGCAATGCGAAAGAGCAACCAACGCGCATCCCAGTCCAATCCTAATTCGGCTGCCATTTGATTGAACAACGTCAGCGGTTCCGCCCGTTTGGCCAACCGCTTGCCCGCCGTGAGCGCCATCTTCACCACCCCCACCATCGCCAACGCGCCCAGCAGGATGAAACCAAGCTGCGTCACCGGTGAGTCCAACCACTCCGCGCGCGGCATGATGATCAGTTCTTCCATCTTTTCCGGCCAGGCGGCAAGGGTATGTGTCATCATGTTGTACTCACCAGGGTGATTGTTTTACCGCAAAGGACGCGGAGATCTATCCGGGGCGGACTAACCCGCCTTCGCCAGTTGTGTTTGCTCATGCGCCGCGGCGAGTTTTCGAATCACATTCACCGCGCGCCGGCGCACGTGCGGCTCAGGGTCTTGCTTGGCCACTTCGGCCACACGTTTGACCACGTTCACCTCGCCGGTCTGTTCGACCACCCACAACGCACTGACGCGATGACGTGTATCGCGATCTTCCAGCATGTCGGCCAGAGCGTCGGTGGCTTTGTCCTTTGACATCACCATCAACGATTTGATGGCCGTGGCGCGACTGCGATTGCCCCGACTGCCGGCAATGGCGAACAATTGTCGCCGCACCGATTCGAGCTGTCCCATGCCCTCCAACGCTTCAATCGCATTGGATCGCACGCGGTCGTCAGTGTGATGCAGTGACTTGATCAACATCGTCACCGCATGGGCGGACTGATCGATGCCCCCCAGCGAGATGACCGCGGAACTCGCCACACGTGCATCGCGATCCTGCGCCAGGGCCAGCAGCGATTGTTCGAAGTAGGTGGCCTGACCAAGCTTCCGCATGATGGTCAGCGCCTTTAAGCGATGCCGCACCTGCTCACCGTGCAAACGGTCGGCGAGGCGATGATGAAACCGGCCATCGATTTTGATCAGCGCCCGACCGGCCGCCAGCCGGGTGTGGTCTGAAAGGTGATCCCACCCGTGCCAGATGCGATCAAAGGCGACGGGCGCGAATTGCTCTTCGGCAAGGGTTTGTACGCGGGGGTGGTTCGAGCCGACCAGTCGCACCATCAGCCCGATCAGACCGTCCCACTTGCGCTGAACCAAATGACGCAGGGCGCGCCGGGCAATGCGCGGGTTCGCATCGAAACAAAGTGCGCTGATCAGTCGATACGCCGCCTGGTGATCGAGCTTTCGTAAACCGCGCAACGCAAGCAGACGTGTGGGCGGGTCGCCCAGCGTGGCCACGTGCCCCAGTGACTCGGCGGCAAGACCCTCATCAGCATCCAAGGCAGTAATCCAACCGGGCATCGCGCGCAGTTGTGCAGGTGTGAGTTGCTTCAGCCGTTTGTAAGTTGGCAAGAGGCGCTCGGGGCGAGTGACGCGCTTGAGCATCGCGCGCACCGCGGGCAGTTGTACCAGCGAGGCCTGGCCGAGTACTTCCAGTGTGTTCTTCGATGTATGCGAACGCCCCAGTGCATCGGCCACCGTGGCGGCCAACGCTTTCTGGGTCGAAAGAATCAGTAGCGCGCGACAGATCAACGGATGCTCCGCCTGCCGAATCAGTTCCACCATCGCTCCGTGAGATGGCACATGACGATTGCCCAGCAGTTCGAGTAATCGCGGATCGCGCGTGGTGGCCAAGGCTGTCGCTGCCAGCAGCACGTCACGCCGTCGATGCCGATGGAAGAACGTGCACGCATCGCATACCGCCCCCACCATCAACTGCGCCCGTTGTGATCGATCCATCTCATCCGGATTCGGCCGACTGTCCGGATGATCCATCACCTGCGTGGCCAGGGAAAGCAATCCCCGTGCGGCAGCGCGCACCACAGTCGGCTCCGTCGCATGCAACTGACTGACCAGCAGAAAGGCGTATCGCGCCATGCCGGACCGCTGCACGATATCGATCAAGTTGAGACAGGTTTGCTCGTTTCCGTTTCGCCCGGCCTTGCGCAAGGCATGCTCAAAGTCGCCTGCGCCCGCCACCACATCCGCCTTCCTGGAGCCGGGCAGGGCATCGAACGCCTTCACCAGGCCCAGTCGTCCCCGATCGGTGCCACGCTCCAGCAGGATGGGCACCATGTAGGCAGCGGCTGCGCCATCGGCCGTGGGCAGGGCTTCGGCGATGGCCCGGTCGATGATGGGCGAGTTTTCCCGCCGCAGAAGGTTGTAAATCCTGTCCAGACCCATAGTTGAAGCCAAAAATCTTCGTTTCTTGTTGCGCACGGCGAACCGCGACCGTGCAGATGACGTCTTAATCTTTATCGGTCGCCGGCCCCGTTGGGCTGCACCCAGGGCGATCCGCCAGTGATGGCGAGAGAAACCTCATAAATCTGTGAGATTTTGCGCTGCATTTGGCGAAGGGTGTCAGTACAATGACCGGCTAATTTGGAGCCAGCGACATGAGTATCGGTAATAAGTCACAGAGTACACAGATGTTCCGTCTGATGCTCTACCAGCGTGCCCTGCATCCGGAGCTATTCGGCATCCAGGACCGCCGGACCATCGAACAGCCTGCTTACGAACTTGAAGCGTGGCTGATGCCCGGGGGTCATGCGATGCGGTTCCAGGCCGGAGGACAGTGCGTCACCGAGGTGGTCACCGACCAGGATCTGCAGTTACCCGAACGCGGCCTGCTGCATACCCTGCCCTGCATCGGCGAAAAGGAGCATGACGAGAACGTCGAAGACGCTGTCCGGTTCGTCGCCGCCGTGCAAACGGAGAACCTGTCGGACAACCTTTATAGTGCAACCATGGCCGAGATGCGCGACTTTGGCATCGAAACCGGCGCCATGAGCTACGAATGGACCGACGAGGACGGCGTAAACCTCTCCGTGCTCGACATCCAGCGGTACAAGGGCGAAATCCACGCCCAGAGCTACCACCTGCTCGCCCCCGGCGGGTTCGTGCTCCGCACGCAATCGATTTTCGAAATCGTGTAACCCCGGAAGTCTTGAGTCTTGAGCGGTGAGTCTTGAGGGATATTCCCCCTTCAAGCGTGTCATCGCATATCATGTGGGCATCTCAGGACTCAAGACTCAGGACTCAAGACTATCCCCATGACCCAAGTTCCCGGACGTAGTTGGCAGGAAGTCATCGACCAGAGCACCAAGGCCGATGTACCCGAAGGACTCTGGATGCGTTGCACCGCGTGCGAGGCGATGGTCTATCGCCAGCGCGTGGAGGAAAACCTGAACTGTTGCCCCGAGTGTGGCCACCACTATCGCGTCCAGGCGGATGTGCGAGCCCAGCAGCTTTGCGACCCCAACAGCTTCGAGCAGATGTGGACCGATGTGAAACCCACCGATCCGCTGAAGTTCGAAGACCGCATCACCTACAAGCAACGTCTGGCTGAGCAGCAGGCCAAGACCGGCCTGAACGATGCCATCGTCGCCGGAGCCGGCTACATCAAGGGCCGCCGTGTGGTGCTGGCCTGCATGGACCCGCTGTTCATCATGGGTTCGATGGGCAGTGTGGTGGGTGAAGTGATCACCCGGGCGATCGAGCATGCGGATGATGAAAACCTGCCGCTGATCATCACCTGTTGCGCTGGCGGGGCGCGGATGCAGGAATCGAGCCTCGCGCTGATGCAGATGGCAAAAACCTCGGCCGCGCTGGCCCGGTTCGATCGCAATGGCGGCTTGTACATCGCCGTGCTGACCGACCCCACCACCGGCGGTGTCACCGCATCGTTCGCCATGCTGGGCGATGTCATCTTCGCCGAACCCGGTGCCCTGATCGGCTTCTCCGGCCCGCGCGTCATCGCCAACACCATCAAACAGGAATTGCCCGAAGGGTTCCAGACCGCCGAGTTCCTGCTCGGCCGCGGGTTCATCGATCGGGTGGTCGCCCGGGAAAACCTGCGCAGTGAAATCAGCCGGGTGATTGACTACGCGAACAAATAAGGCCGCAATCCATCTACGAAACGACGTGGCTTCGCCACGTTGCGAGGAGACCCCGATGAAACGCCACCTTCTTCTTGTCCTCCTCGTCGGCCTGGCCGGCTTCGTCATCGGCCGCTTCACCAGTCCCTCTCCCGCCGTCGCCGCACCCGGCAGCAAAAATACTTCCACCACCAAGAAAACACCCACCAAAAAATCTTCCGGAGGTGGCACATGGGCGGTGGTGAACATTTCTGATGGCGACATGTTCGACCTGAAATACAAACCGACGAAACCGGTGCAGATGCGCGCCCGGTTGCTGAACGTCGACACCCCCAACCGCGGCCAGGATGGCCACAAAGAAGCCCGCGAAGCCCTTGCCCAGATGATCTACGGCAAGCACATCCGCATCGAATTCGAAAAGCCCGGCACCCCCGGCCAAACCCGGAGCGGTCTGCTGCTGTGCTACGCGTTCATCGATGGCAAATGCGTGAACGTGGAACTCGTCCGACAAGGTATCTCCAAGTTCCAGACGCGCTACGGCGAGGGACGACTGGCAGCACAGTTCAAGAAGGCGGAAGAGCAAGCGAAGGCTGCCAAGCGTGGGGTGTGGGCGAAAGCAATGGAATAGTTTCACGTGTCTTTTCCCTCTCCCCGTGGGGAGAGGGTGGCTGACGTGCGTTAGCCGTCAGCCGGGTGAGGGCCAAGCGCGAGATACGTCATCGCGCCTGTTTTTCCAACGCACAACGAAAGCTGCAGCTTCACCCTCACCCCGGCCCTCTCCCTCGAGGGAGAGGGGGAAACCGCACAACCCCCCCCACCGACACAACCCGCATCCCTTCCCCGCACTTACTGATTTCACCAACTTCCCACTTGGGTCCGGCGTGATTATATCGCAGTCTCACCCAGCGTCGCTTCAGACCCGACGCCCGACCCCCAACCAAGGCAACACCCTTAGACCCCGCGAGATGCGTGCTGCTGCGCACTTGCACACTCGAGGTGATTGCCGATGCCCACCATCGCTGTCGTGAACGAGAAAGGCGGAACCGGAAAGACCACCACCGCGGTCAGTCTCTCCGCTGCCCTGGCCCGAAAAGACAACCGTGTGCTTACCGTCGACCTCGACGGTCAGGCTGCGGCCAGTCGTTGGCTGGGCAGTGAAGAAGATCACCGTCTGGCCAACGCGCTCGTCGCCGGTGGCGGACTCGATCCGCTGCAAACTGCCGTGCCCAATCTCTGGCTCGCGCCGGCCAGCGGTAAGTTGGATTCGGTCGCGCACGATCTTCGCCCCACGCAAGGCGGACAGCTTCGCCGCGTGCTGGCCGAAGTGAAAGATCGTTTTGACTACATCGTGATCGACTGCCCACCGAGTCTGGGCAATCGCCTGATCGGCAACGCGATGCTGGCCGCCACGCACGCGGTGGTGCCGGTGGAAACGTCGATCCTCGCCCTGGATGGTCTGGGCATCGTGCTGACCACGCTGAGCGATATCCGCGAAGGTTTCAATCACGACCTGCGCCTGCTGGGCGCGGTGGGTTGCCGTTACGATGCCCGCACCCGGCTCAGTCGTTTGGTGATGCAGGAGATGCGCCGGGCGTTGCCGAACCACGTGTTCTCCACCGCCATCCGCGCCAGCGTGAAGCTGCAGGAATGCCCCGCCACCGGCACCACGATTTTCGATTACGACCCACGCGGTACTGCCGCAGCCGACTATGCAGCGCTGGCCGAGGAAGTAGTTGCCGCGATTGCCGGGGCGGCGATCAGCGTGGACGATGGTGACATGGAAATAGACGGCGAGACGGAAACCGTCACCAATGCCCTGGCCCCGGAAGACCAACGCAAGCTGGATGAATTCCGCGATCGCGCCGCCACCGCGTTCAGTAAGAATGCGTCACGTCAGACGAAGAAGTCGGAAGACGACGAAGCACAGGAAGAAGAATCCGTAGCAACTGCACCGTCCACGGTGCTGCCTCCAGAAGAAGATCTCGTACAAACTGCATCTTCCGAGATGCTGCTGTCCCGTGATCCGGAAGCGGAGTGCGACGAGACGCCCGTTGGGGAGTGTGACGAGTCGCAGGACGAGATGGACCGAGAGCCGCAGGGCGAGCAAGACCAGACGCAAGCGGTGGAACCCGCATGCCAGGCAGAGCCAGTGCAGGAAGCGACGGCTCTGTGGGTGGCATCGGTTCCTCCCGGGCCAGTGGAAAATGAGTCCGCAGTAACTGCATCGTCCGCGATGCTGCCATCGGAAGATGATCCCCCCACTTCCTGCGACGACACCGCAGTTGCCATACCGTCACCTGCGTCATCGCAAGATGATGAGTGCGAGCACGATTACGCGGCGGACATCGTGGCCGAGATGGACAAAGTCGAAGCGAAAGATCAACCGGACGAAGAAGAAGTCGTCACAGAACAAACCGCAGAAACTTTCAGCGAAGAAGACGACTTTGTCCAACCGCGCGGTGCGCAGCCGCCCAAAGCTGCCATCATCGGTACGGCCGCCATTGTGCTGATGGCGCTGGCTGGGTTCATCGCCTACCAGGCCACCGGAGGAGGCCCCGAGCAAGCGCAAGCGGTGCCTGCAGCGATCATGCAAACGGACGTCACGGTGAACGCGATCGCAGACGAGCCTACCACCACCGAGCCATCTGCGGCACCGGATGAGACGACCACGGTGCAACCCGCAGAACCTGCTGATGAAGTGGTGCCTGCGCTGCCGGAAGAAACGGCCATCGCCATGGTTGAGGCGGCAAGCGAAGACCTGATCGACGGTGCCATGCCAAGCAAGGGGGAGTTAATGAATACACCCGAAACAACTGAACCGGTGGTTGCATCGGTACCTGCCGAGGCAGAGCAACCACGCATCGAGGAACATCACGACAAGTCGGTCGTGCTTTATCCAGCCCCGCCGCAGCTGGTACTCACCGGCACCATTCGCAATGCGCGTGGTGGGATGGCGATCATCAACGGCCAGGCGGTGCGTGTGGGTCAACGGATCAGCGGTGTGGAACTGGTGTCGGTGGCGAACCAGCGGGCGGAGTTGAGCTTTGCCGGTCGTTCGCACACGCTGGTGATGGGTAAACCTTTGGACCTTGGCGCCGAGTAACACGCCGCAGTCAGGGAGCGATTGCATGATTTCGATGAGCGAACTGGTATCGCGCCGTTTGCGTCCGGCCATGGGCGCCATTGAACGCGCAACCAATGACGACAATGAATCCACGAACCAAAGCAGCTACAACGCCGCACGATTGGGGTTGGATGCCATCGATGAAGATGTGGCCCAACCCACCCCGCCGCCGATGATGCTGCCCTCTTTGCCCGCCAATCGCCCGGAGGCACCGCCTCTTAAGT
>JANQFT010000647.1 GCA_028277685.1 Phycisphaeraceae bacterium | reverse complement strand
TGACCTCGCCGCGCCAGTTCGCTTTCGAGTTGACGGACCAAGTCCGCCCCCAGCACGTGTTCCACCGCGTCGGCATCTCGATCGACGTGGGCGGGGGCGACATCAGCATGAGTAATCAGGTACATCTCCCACAGACGGTGGTTACGGGTGATGCGAGCTGCTTCGCCGAAGCCGGCCTCGCTGAGATGCAGCGTCCTGCCATCGAATTTTTCGAGATGGTCTTCCCGATCTGCCATGTTGACCAATCGCCTCAACCGACCTTCTGACCAGGAACGATGCTTAAGCAGGTCGGCCATACGCACCGGCAGGTTGATGATGACATCTTCCGCCTCGGGGTGGCGCTGGGTTTCGATCAATTCGTAGACCGCACGAAGCAGGTGCTGACGTCCGACCTTGCGTTGAAGGCGACGATGGGCCAGCAGGCGTAACAACACGCCACGCGACCGCCCGAAGATCATGCTTGCCAAAAAAATCCCGGCTGCGACAAGGACGATCACTGCACCAGCAGGCAGGCGAGGCAGCAACGCACTGATCGATGCGCCCATCCAACCGCTCAGCCCCCCGATGAGTGCGGCGAGGACCAGCATGGCACGCAGGTTCTCTGTCCAGAATCGAGCAGCGGCAGCAGGTGTGATCAGGAATGCGATGATCAAAATTAATCCCACTGCCTGGAGGCCCACCACCGTCACCGCCGCCACCAGCGTCAGCATCACCACATCCAGTCGATGCACCGGCCAACCTTGTGAAGCAGCGTATCCATCGTCAAAACAAAGGATGGTGAACTCTTTGAACAGCAGCAGCGACATTACCGTCACGACCAGGGCCACCGTGCTGATCAACGTGAAATCCTGCAGCACCATCGAAGCGGTTTTGCCGTAGATAAAATACTCCAGCCCCGCGGCACTGGCACCGGGCATACTCTGCACCATGCCCAGCACGGCAACGCCGATGCCGAAAAATACTGACAGTACGATGCCCATCGCGGCATCATCTTTGATGCGGGTCGTCCCGCGAATCAGCAACACCAACCCCACGCCACCAACCCCGGTGAGTGTCGCCCCAGCCAACAGACCGGGCAGCCATTTGCCACTACCGCCGACGGCGACCATGAACATAAACAGCAAGCCGATGCCCGGCAAGCAAGCGTGCGACAATGCATCGCCCATCAGCGAGCGTTTGCGGAGCAGCAGGAACGTGCCCATCAATCCCGAAGCCACGCCGAGAATTGCGGTGCTGAGCACGACCAGCCGTGTGTTGTAATTCTGCAGCGTGACCACCCGGAACACCTTCATGGTCGAGGGCCAATCGATGCCGGGATCAACCAGGGATTGGAGTTGGCGACTGGGCGGGCTGGGTTGATCGTGATCGTGGAACGGCCCAGCGTGCGCTGCGGCAGGCAGACACACGAAGACCAACATCAGCATGATGGGCGAACGTTTGAGCATCGCCTTATCTGCCTACCTGGCTCAGTGCCTGACCCGCTTCTTCCAGCAGGGCCAAGCGTCCGCCGTAGGTTGCCTGAAGGTTTTCTTTGGTGAACACTTCGTCCGTCGGCCCAGCTTTCACCACACGCATGTTCAGAAGCACCACCCAGTCAAAGTACTGGCTGACCGTCGCCAAATCGTGATGAACCACCAGACAAGTCTTGCCTTGCTCTTTGAGTTCGTGCAGCAGCATGACGATGGCCCGTTCCGTTGCAGCATCCACCGCGGCGAAAGGTTCATCCATGAAGTAGAGTCGTACATCCTGTACCAACGCACGCGCCAGGAAAACGCGCTGTTGCTGACCACCGGATAGCTGACTGATCTGCCGATCCGCCAGATGCGTCACGCCCACGCGATCCAGCGCTTCGCGGGCTGCGTCTTTCTGCTTTCGTGTGACCGGCCGAAACCAGCCCAACCGCCCATACGTACCCATCGCCACCACATCGAGGGCGCTGACGGGGAAGTCCCAATCCACACTTTCTCGCTGCGGTACGTAACCCACTTCCGATCGCTGCTTGCGATAGGGTTCGCCATACACCAGCACGCGTCCCGATGCCTTAGGCACCAGGTCAAGGCATGCTTTGATCAGCGTACTCTTTCCCGCGCCGTTCGGCCCGACAATGCCGACCAGCTTGCCCTCAGGGATATCCAGATCGATATCCCACAGCACCGGCTTGCGATGGTAGGCCACCGTCAGGTCGTCGATGGCCAGTGGCACGGTGGGTGGATGGGTGGGCGTGGTCATACAGTCTCTTTCTCAGTGATTGCCCAACAGCTTGCCCTGCATACCTGCTTCCGGAGCCTTGCCCCCCAAGGCACGGGCGATGGTTGTCACGTTATGGTCGATCATACCAATGTAAGTGCCTTCATATGTATTCGTTTCGCCCATCGCGTCTGAGAACAATTCACCGCCAATTCGCACGGCATGCCCTTTGGCTTTCGCGCCTTCAACCAGGGCGCGAACATTCTTATCCGCTACAGAAGTCTCAACGAATACCGCGGGGATACCGCGATCGACCAGAAACTGCACGAGCTTTTCAATGTCCTGCAGCCCAGCCTCCGATTCGGTACTCAAGCCTTGGATACCCCGCACTTCCAAGCCGTATGCCCGACCCAGATAGCCGAATGCATCATGGGCGGTGACCAGCACCCGTTGGTTTTCTGGGATCGATCCGATGACCTGTTTGGCATACGCATCAAGTTTCTTCAGTTGCTGGATGTAGTCTTCAGCGTTCGACTGGTAGTAAGCGGCGTGGGAAGTATCGAGCTGCGCCAGGGCATCGGCCACCACACCCACCGCGCGAATCCAGCCGGACACATCCATCCAGACGTGCGGATCGTAGTGTTCTGCTTCGTCGGTCATGACGTAATCGCCCTGATCGAGTATCGCCTCGGTCACCGCGTACACCGGTTTACCCGATCGGGCCACGCGAACGAGTACATCGCCCATCTTCCCTTCGAGCATCAAGCCGTTGTAGAAAACGATGTCTGCTTGGTTGAGCTTCACCACATCGCCGCGAGTGGGTTTATAAAGGTGCGGGTCCACGCCTTCGCCGATGATGCCTTGGACTTCAGCCTTGTCCCCGGCGACGTTCCGCACGATGTCGGTAATCATGCCCACGGTTGCGGTGGCTTGGTAGGGGTATTGTCGATCCGCCGCGTTTGGTGATGTTCCGTCATTTTGGTTGGATGAAGCGCCATCGCCGCACCCACCTGTGATCATCAGAAGGCCTGCGACGATTGTTAACCCAATGATTCGATTGACTGCAAACATGTTCTGATCCTTTCAAGATGGGGCCGACGCTACGGAGTGCAGATCGTTTCAAGGCATCCGCACTCAAAGGGCGATTCCAAAGCAGAACTCACTCAACGATGAGGTTGAACCGGCGTCGGCACGATCCATACGGGCCAACAAATGTAGCATGCACTACATTTTGATTCAAAGTGTAGCTAAAGCTACAATTCAGGTCAAGACCTATAACTTTATAGCGGTCGTGTCTGCTCAGTTTGAAGCGTTATCAAGGTAGCGACGCATCGCGCTCAACGTTTCAGGGCTGAGGTGATGCTCGATCCCCTCAGCATCTATCGCCGCGATCGATGGTCGTACCCCGAGATGGGTCAGAAATGCCTGGACCAGTTCGTGGCGTTGTCGGCAGGCTTTGGCCAATCGCCGCCCTTTGGCGGTCAGTTGAACAGGTTGGTAGGGTTCGGTGTTAACCAGCCCTTCGCCCTCCAGGCGTCGCACAATTCGAATCGCCGTCACGTGAGCCACACCGAACCGCTTCGTCAGATCCACGATCCGACATTGGCCAGTTTCTGCCAGAATGTCGGCAATGGCCTCCACATAATCCTCCGCCGTCTCCTGAGCATGATCAGCCCGGATACGGCGATGAGCGACGGCGTTTCGGCTGTCTGTCATTGATCACTCCATTACCTGTGTTACGTAGGCATTGTGTCTTATCTATCCCTTCCAAGCCAGCCGTAGCCAAGAGTTTGGTTTGAATTGAGGCCATACTCACCTGCTCGCGAGGATCCTTGCTTTCTTCAGGCGTATCCGAGTCCTCCACATCCTGCCAGGCACTCTCGATCCCCTTTGATGTTCTGGTGGCATACAAACAGTACAGTTAGATGATTCTGTGGCTTGTCGCTGGCGGGTGGTTAGTTGGTGACAGATCCGCTCGTCGGATATCGCTACGGGATTGAGCAGTTGGTACAAGCTGATTTGTGTAACACTACGCCATACATCCTGGCGGGATCACCTATAGGCCTGGAACTGAAAAAACTCTTTGATGGCAATATCAAACGAAGACGAAATGCTCACAAAGCAATGATGGAGGTCGACATCATTGTGCCGACTAAGGCGAGCAATGAAGCTAAGCCGTATCACAGCAAGCCCCACACACACAAGACCACACGAGAGACACTAAAATACGTGTGTGGACTACTAATCAACTTAGCATTGAAACGCGGCTGGGTCTCGCGCAATCCAGCCATGGCTAGAAACTGCCGCCCCTGCCAAAGAGAGAAATCACCGTCTTCTCAGTTGAGGAACTCGGTCTGATATTCCATTGACTTCTTTTCCGGCATATAGCAGATATTTGCGTAGTGGGTCAGTTTGAATCGAACCCGATTTTGAAAGGCGTTTACCAATCTCGAACCACGATCAAAACTGAAAAGTCCGAGGCTACCAGTTTCAGGGATACATCCGGTGACACTTACCGCATGTCCGTGGCAGACATGTCGTTGGGGTTTTCCAACTCGTCAGGTTCTGCGGGCGCGGGCTGTGGTTCAGGTGTGGGGGAAGCCTCCGCTGAGGAGGCAGGCCCAGAGGGTGAGGCATCGTCACCTGATTTTTCATCGAAATCGCGATGGGGAACCGGCGCCATGCCCGGCGGGGTCATCGGACGACTGATGCGCAACGCATTTACCACCGGCATGCGCCACAGGTGTGTGCGTTTGGCATACCAACCACTCAGGTCACGTTTGAGGTAAACCGTCAGCAGTTGGGCCGACCCACCACGTGGTGGGGGAATCAGATCAACCTGGCCACTGAACCCGCGAATCTGCACCTGCTTCACGCGGTAGATAGGCAGTCCGGCAGCTTCAGGGGTCAAACGCACGGCACCGGATGGCAGTGAGGCGATCACGCGGCGGTACGCATAATCATACGTGCCGCTCGGCAATTGCACGGCGTAGGCGCCGGAGGTCTGGTCGTCTGTCACCGCACGGGTGATCGCAGCAATCATCACATCGCGCACGTTGCCCTCATTCGGATTGTGCACCGCCATGTCACCCCGCTGAGCCGGGATGTTCACCCATGTGGCACAACCGCTCAACGCAAGGACGCTAGCCATCACAGCCAGTATTCGCAACATGTTCACCGCTCCTGATCTTCTGGTGTAACACGGCCATGTTAACACAGCGTCGCAAGGTTGCCACCATGAAGTTGCGTCTTACTTCAGGATCATCTTCGCAGCCGCGGCAACGACATCACTGGCATCGAGTCGTTGCTTGTAGTTCGCATCCCAGTGGACAAAGCGAATCACGCCTTGCTGGTCAACCAGGTAAACCGCAGGCACGGGAAGCAGGTTGTGTGTCTGACCACCAGAGGCAGCCACCAGATTGATGCCATACTCGTCGTACTTGGTGAGCGTTTCGTCATCCAGCTTGAAGGCCAGGCCGAATGCCTTGCTGAGGGCCATATCGCTGTCGGAAAGCAACGTATAGCCCAGGTCGGTGGCGGTGAGCGTCTTCTTCAGATGCTCCGGATCATCGGGGCTGATGGCCATCACCTGCACGCCGAGTTGCTCGATCTCGGGCATGACGGTGGCCAGGTCCGCCAGTTGACGCGTGCAATAGGGACACCAACCTCCCCGGTAGAAGATGAGCATGGTTGGGCCGGCCGAGTATGCCTGAGACAGGTCCACGGGAACACCCGTTGGCGAAGGAAGTTTAGCCGACGGTGCGGTTGCGCCGACTGGTGCGGGTTGTATATCTGCCGCGTTGTCGGCAACACCTGCCTTCCACGTGGGCTGGGCGCCGGTTTGGTTCTGATTGGATTCGTAGCTGCCGCAGCCTGTAAGCAGCATGACCATCAGAAGTATTGTTGTGGTGCGCATGGGAAAGGCTCCGTGAATTCGGTTGAGCGTGATGATGGATTGTAGGCGAGGGTATCCTGAGCTTCGCGGACTCAGCCCGCGGCTTGGCGGCTTATTGATCCGCGCGTTCGACGAGCCAGTATTCCATTTCCACCGGGGTGGCGCGGCCGAAGATGGTGACGATCACGCGCACCTTGCCCTGTTCGGGCAGGAGGGTATCGACGGTGCCGTCCATGTTCTCGAACGGGCCTTCCTTGATCTTGACCGGGTCGCCGGGTTGGAACTCCATCTTGACTTCGGGTTCTTCATCGGGCTTGCGGCTGGCGATGACCATCTTCTCGACCTCATGCGGTTGCATGGGTGCGGGACGGCCGGCGGTGCCGATGAAGTCGCCCACGCCAGTGGTTTCCTTGATGAGGAAGAACACATCCTGCGGGATGCGACCGTCATCTTCGAGTTTCATCTCGACGAAGACGTAACCGGGATAGAGCTTGCGTTCGGTCACCTTCTGCTTGCCCGCCTTCATGGTGCGAATTTTTTCGGTGGGCACGAGGATGCGGCTGACCAGATGGGTCATGCCTTCAATCTTCAGCTTGCGGTGCAGCGTTTCACGGACGGAGTCTTCCTTGTTGGACGCCACGCGAAGCACGAACCAGTTCATGCCGGGGGTGACCAGCGGATCGCCTTCGGCCACTTCACCACGGGAAGCTAAATCAAGATTGTCATCTTTCGCTTCGGCTGCTGGTTCTGCGACAGGTTCAACAGCGGCTTCGGGAGCAGGGACAGATTCCGGCTCGGCCGACGGGGTGACCTCTACCGGTTGGGTCGGCTCAGCGGCGGTATCGTTGGCAGCCTCAGGCTGCATATCAGAAGCCTGGTCCTGCGGCGTGAGAGGCGCAGCGTCAGAGGATTCCGCCGATGGCGCCGGATCGTTAGTATCTGGTTCGAGCATAGAACGGTGCTCCCGAGGCTATTTCTCGAGGACTTTGACCCAGAGGAAGAAGGTGCTGAACAGAAGGTCAGCCAGCGCCAGCAACAAAGCAAACAGGAACGTGCAAACGATGACCACCCAGGTCGAACCGATGAGTTCCTGGCGACTGGGCCAGTTGACTTTCTTCATCTCGCCTTCGGTGGCGATGAGGAAATCACACGTCTTGGGGTTGGCGCCGGTCCAGTAGAAGATCAGCAGGCCGAACACCGCCACCAACGTCGCCGCCACGCCGCCCTGAATATACAGGCGGTGGTCACTGCCGATGGTGCTGAGTTGATCCCACAGCCAAAGCACACCGGTCCCCACGAGCAGGCCGCAACCAACCGCGGAGACCATGCGGGTGTAGTAGCCTTGTCCGGATTTATAAATCTTCAAAGCCATGGGAACTTCCGATCTACAATTTTCGATCTTCGATTTGGTGGTCTAAGATCGAAAAGGTTCGCGCTTCAACCGAATGGCGGCATGAAGATCGTCGATCGCAGATCTCAGATCAAAAATGTCTCAACACGCCAGGAGGGAATCGAACCCCCAACCTGCGGTTTTGGAGACCGCCGCTCTGCCAAATTGAGCTACTGGCGTCTATCCAACTCGAAACTCGGAACTCGGAACTGCGAACTCGGAACGATCTGACTCAGTTCCGCGCTCCGAGTTCCGCGTTCGCTACTTCCTCTTGATCTTATGCAGTGTATGCTTGCGCAGGCGTGGGCAGTACTTCTTCATGCCGCCTTTGATCTTCTCGGGCATGCCGCCCTTAACGTTGACCGGTGTGCGGTAGTTCAGGTCGCCACACTCGCTGCACTGCAGCCACACATATTCTACTGCTGCGGCTTTCTTAGCCATGATTTCACCAAAGGTCAGAAATCAGAGGCCAGAGGTCAGAACTTCAGGGACCAGACTTCTGATCACTGCCGCTCTGACCTCTGCTGCTCTGTGATATTACTCGATAATCTTGGTCACGACGCCGGCACCCACGGTGCGGCCGCCTTCACGCACGGCGAAACGGAGACCTTCTTCCATCGCGATCGGCTTTTCGCCGAGGTCGCATTCCATGGTGATGTTGTCGCCGGGCATGCACATTTCCGCACCACCCAGGAGCTTGATCGAACCGGTCACGTCGGTCGTGCGGAAGTAGAACTGCGGCTTGTAACCGCTGAAGAACGGAGTGCTGCGACCACCTTCTTCCTTCGTCAACACGTAGACTTCACCCTCGAACTTAATATGCGGGGTGATAGAGCCGGGCTTGGCCAGCACCTGACCGCGCTCCAGTTCGTCCTTTTCAACACCGCGGAGCAGGGCGCCCACGTTGTCGCCGGCCTGGCCTTGATCCAACGTCTTGTTGAACATTTCAACACCGGTCACGACGGTCTTGCGGCTTTCCTTGTTGAGGCCGACCACTTCCACTTCATCGCCGACGTGGACCACACCACGCTCGATACGGCCGGTACCCACGGTACCACGGCCCTTGATGGAGAAGACGTCTTCAATCGACATCAGGAAGGGCTTGTCGGTTTCACGTTCCGGTTCGGGCACCCAGGTGTCGACAGCTTCCATGAGGGTGCCGATGCAGGCGTTGGCGGCATCGTCGCCAGGGTTCTGCAGAGCGGGGAAGGCAGCACCGCGAATGATCGGGGTGTCTTCTTCGAAGTCGTACTTGGTCAGCAGTTCCTGGACTTCCATTTCAATCAGGTCGAGCAGTTCTTCGTCTTCGACGAGGTCGACCTTGTTCAGGAACACGACGAGTTTGGGCACGTTCACCTGACGAGCGAGCAGCACGTGCTCACGGGTCTGGGGCATGGGGCCGTCGTCGGCGGCAACCACGAGAATGGCACCATCCATCTGAGCGGCACCGGTGATCATGTTCTTCACGAAGTCGGCGTGGCCGGGGCAGTCGACGTGGGCGTAGTGACGATTTTCACTTTCGTACTCCACGTGGCTGGTGGCAATGGTCACGATCTTGGTGGCATCGCGACGACCGTCCGATTCAGACGCCTTGGCAACCTGATCGTAAGGAATGTGCTCGGCCAGACCCTTGGCTGCCTGGACAGCGGTGATGGCAGCAGTGAGGGTGGTCTTGCCGTGGTCGATGTGACCAATCGTTCCCACGTTCACGTGCGGCTTTGTACGTTCGAATACACCCTTGGCCATCGGAAACCTCCGTCAACTGGTGTTCTTTGGAGTTGGCGTCGCGCTTGCTTACCTGGCGATTGCCGCCGACTCCTGCTACTTCTTAAAAGGTTCTATCTCAACGGTGGACCATCCACCACGGATGGGCCAACTACATATTTCTGTTTTCGTCCCGCCATCTTTAAGATGACGAGCGCTGCGTCGTGCCAAGCCACCGACGGGACTTGAACCCGTGACCTCTCCCTTACCAAGGGAGTGCTCTACCACTGAGCTACGGTGGCGCTTCGGTGGGCTTGGCCAGCGCCAGACCCCACAATGTACCGCCGCGGCCACTATGAAACAAGCGGGCGTAGCAATCGGCTACCTGAGTGGCACCGATACCACGCCCGGCTGTCAAGAGCCCGACAGACCGGGAAGAATACAACCCCATCCCAAACGTGTCAAACGCTATTCGCTCTAAGAACCCGCCCCAGCAAGCACTTGGAGACTGCATCCCTAATTTGGCCGAATCGTCATTGTCGCCTTATCGGATCGTCTGGCCCAACCTGTCGCCGTATGATGATGGCGTGAAAGACCTGATTCTATTTGATCTGGACGGCACTCTGATGCGCATCGGCCCGGCCGGCGGGGATGCGTTCAACGCGGCTGGGCGCGCGATCTGTGGTGATGAGTTCGACCTGAACGCCCTGCCGCCGCTCAAACGACGCGGGATTCTCGATCCCATTCTGTTCCGCAGCGCTGCGGAGGCCGTGGGCTACCAGTCCAGCGATGAGGATCATGATCGCTTCCGCGTGATGTTTGTCAATCATCTGCGTGATGAGCTGGCGCGTCAGGCCAACCTTGTGCGCGTGCTGCCCGGTATTCCCACGTTACTCAACAATCTGCGGCAGCGCGACAGCCTGGCACTCGGCATGGTGACCGGTAACTACACCGAGTCGGCCCGACTGAAAC
>JANQFT010000620.1 GCA_028277685.1 Phycisphaeraceae bacterium | reverse complement strand
ACGAATTAACGAATTAACGAATTAACGAATTAACGAATTAACGAATTAACGAATTAACGAATTAACGAATTAACGAATTAACGAATTAACGAATCACCCCCGCCACAATCATCACCCCCACTATGATCGCAATTGCAATCCGGTAGTACCCGAACACCGCCATGCCGTGTTTATTCAGGTAGGCCACCATCCACTTGATGGCCAGCACCGCGCTGATGAACGCGAACAGCAATCCGAGGCCGAGTGACAGCGGTTCGTATTTTTCCAGCATGAGCGAACCGTGCTTCATGGTGTCGTAGCACGTAGCCGCCCCGAGTGTGATCACGCCCAGCAGGAAGCTGAACTCCACCGCCGATGCCAGCGATAGTCCCATCACCACACCACCCACGATCGTAATCAAACTCCGCGATACACCCGGCCACATCGCGATGCACTGCGCGAACCCGATCACCAACGCCATCTTCCACGTCAGCTCCGCTAAACTCAGCCCGGCGCGTGGCTCAACTTTCTTCACCTTATTCCGCCACGCTACCGCCAGAATCGCCACGCCGCCGGCGAACCATGCAATCACAATCGGCCAAGGCCCAAACAGGTAACTCTTGATCAGGTCATTTAGCGCCAACCCGATCACCGCCGCGGGAAAGAACCCCGCCATCAAATTCACGAACAGCCGCAGCCCGTCTTTGTTCTTACCGAGCAGACCCAGCCCCACCTGTTTCACCCGACGAAAATACAACCCCAACACCGCCACGATCGCA
The DNA here is from genome assembly GCA_028277685.1 of Phycisphaeraceae bacterium. Lineage (GTDB taxonomy): Bacteria > Planctomycetota > Phycisphaerae > Phycisphaerales > Zrk34 > JANQFT01. Next base: position 1,516 of record JANQFT010000620.1, on the reverse strand, counting down.
CCGGCTTGAATGCAGATCGCATACGCATCCGCCGCCGTCTTCGCTTCCTCGCTGTCGGTGGGGATGCCGATCAACTCCTGTGTGATCAGCAGATGCCCCGTCGAACTCACCGGCAGGTACTCCGTCAAACCTTCCACGATGCCAAGAATAATCGCCTGCCACCAGGTCATGCACTGTTCCTTTTCATCCGATCGGGTGCCACACTTTGCTTGTCCTCCGGGGCAAGGTGTGGCACCCATACCCTGACGCGATGCGATGACAATGTAACCACCCCACTTCGTCCCGTACAATACGCATCATGCCGCGTGATCGTTCGATCCATCTTCATTTGCAGAGCATCGCGTCATCTTTGCTGTTGGCCTTGTGCGTGATCGCCTGGCTCGGGGGCATCATCGTGATGGTCTACGTGCCGGCTTACGTGATGGCCTTCCAGGCCAGCGGTAACGTGGATGATTCCCTGGCCACCGCCGAACGATTGGCCAACTGGTTGAATGAAGGCGGTTGGCGCATTGCGGTGCCTGTGCTTGCCGTGTGCACCCTCGGCGCTGGGTTGTGGCATGCGATCACCATCGTTCGCACATTTCGCGCCAAGCGCAAATGAGAGACCGTCTCACTTTAAGTCCGCCCATCTGCGTCCTACAATAGGGCACCATCGCACCGATCGGCGGGGAACGCGATGGCATTCACCCCACTGATAACCACGAAGGAAATTAAACATGCTCAGTAAAACACTAGAAAAAGCACTGAACGCACAGATCAACTACGAATTGACCGCCTCGTATGAATATCTGGCCATGGCCACCTACTTTGAAACCAAGAGCCTCAAAGGCATGGCTGGCTGGATGCACATGCAGGCTTCGGAAGAACGTGCCCACGCCCGCAGACTCTACGAGCACGTGCTCGATTGCGGGGGCAACATCGTCCTCGACGCCATCGCCAAACCAAACCAGAAGTTCACTGGCGTCGTCGATGTGTTCAAAAAAGCCCTCAAACTCGAACAAGGCAACACCGCCAACATTCACAAACTGTTCGAGCAGTCGGTCAAGGGCAAACACTACCCCACGCAAAGCGTGCTGCAGTGGTTCATCGATGAACAGGTCGAAGAAGAAGCCACCATCAACGAAATCCTCGATCTGCTTTCGCTCGCCGGCGACAAAGGCGCAGCCCTGCTCGCCCTCGACGCCAAACTCGGTGGCCGCGGCGCTGCCCCCGCAGGCTCCGGTGAATAACCCATCATCACGCAAGCTCAATTTCTTTAACCGCTGCGCTCACCCGCAGCGGTTTTTCTTTTTGGTAGGGCGACTGATGTGTGTTTCCACCTGCGTCTGTTTCTTAGTGGAAACATCCATGAATTGAAAACGAAGTAAACCGCAGACAACGCGAAGGTTGCAGAGCAAGGCATTTGCTGAATTCATCCTCCGCGATCTCTGCATTCTCTGCGGTAAACCATTGGGAAAGTGCTCAAGAAAAAGCTGGACCACGAAGGCGCTAAGACGCGAAGATCATACAGAGTCAT
>JANQFT010000614.1 GCA_028277685.1 Phycisphaeraceae bacterium | reverse complement strand
GTGCCCTGGTGGATGGGCCCGATTCCTGCCAGAACAACACAAACCGGATCGCGCGTGGGCCTGCTGCGACGCGACATCGCATCTCGACTTGGCTCGCCCAAATTGATGTCTCGACTGACGAAACATTACCTGCTTTCAGATGAGGCGGCCACGGCACTGGCAGATTACATCCGCGAACAGGACGCCGCCGCCGGCATGGTGCCCGACCACGAACGTCTGCTGGTGGAAACCTGGAAAGATGAACTTGGCCGCGTGAACGTGTTGCTGTATTGCCCGCTTGGCCAACGCGTCAACCGCACGTGGGGGTTGGCCCTGGCGGCCATGGCGAAGGATCGGTTTGGTCACGACTGGTCGGTAACGGCATCGAACGATCTGCTCTTGCTGACATACCGCGAACCTCAAGCTCCGCCCGTGCATGCGCCTGATGCGCAAACGCTTTTCAACACCTTAACCCCCGACAACATGCTTGAGTATGTCAATGCCGCATCACAGGAAGCGGTCACATCAGGTTCAGCTTTCCGCGATGTCGCCACCACAGCACTACAAATCCTGCGATACAAGCATGGGCAGCGCATACCACTGTGGCTTCAGAACTATCGGGCTGAAGAACTGTTTGAGGCCGCGAAAACCAGCCAACAGTATCCCGTGCTTCAGGAATTGCACCGCCATTACATTGAATCTTCTTTGGACCGTGCAGGTTTGGCTGACCTGCTCCAACGCATTGCTGCCAGCGAAATTGAACTGAAGTTCCGTGAAACCGAAGCCCCTTCTCCCTTCGCGCACGCTTTCCTCGTGCAGGACTTCTATAAAGGCGATCACCAGATGGGCCGCGAGCGACGTGCTCATCTGCTGCGGCTGCACCGACGTGTTCTGAATGAAGTGCTCAGCTCCGAGCAGATGGCTGAACTACTCGACGCGCGCGCGATCGATCAACTGGAACAACGTGTTCAGCATCGATCTGAAACCAGTCAGGCACGCAACGCGAATGAACTGGCCGCAGCGATTCGTGACCTTGGTGATATTCCCGCGACGATCGACGCGGTGGCATCCATCGTGGATGGTGATGCAGCCAAAATGCTTCGTGCGTTGGTCAAAGAGCATCGCATTGTCGCCATGCGGTTGCCGGAATTAGAGGAATCACCCGAACGGCTTGTAGCGACCGATCTGTGGCATGAGTATCGCGATGCGTTTGGCGGGCGCGGCCGGGTGCGAACGGTGAAGTTACTCACGCCACAGATTCGCACAGGCAAGATTCATCGCTTTGATGATGCCAAAGTGTCGGAGGTCATTCCCGCCCGGTGGCGGAAGCGACTCGACCGTGACGAAGCGCAGCGACGGATTGCCGAACGCTACCTCAAATGCCGTGGCCCAATCACCGCCTACGAATTGGTCAATCACACCGGTTGGCCGATGGGGACCGCGGTGGCACTGCTTGATGCGCTGGTTGATAAAGGCGTTGCTGCGAAAGGTGTCTATACCAGCGACAAGCCACGCGCGCAATATGTCAATCGCGTCAACCTCGAAGAAATTCATCGTCTGACCATGCGCTACCTGAAGCGCGAGCTGGCTGCTTGCGCTCCTTACGAGGTAGTGGACTTCGTGACACGTTGGCAGCACATGCACCCTGATACGCGATTGGAAGGTATCGATGGGCTGCGCCAGGTGATCCGCCAGTTGCAAGGCTACGAGACGATGACCGCGTCGCTGGAATCTGAGTTGTTGGCCGGTCGCGTCAAAGATTATTCACTCGAAATGTTGGATGGCTTGCTGGCATCAGGCGAAGTGTGTTGGCGGCGTGTGGGCACGCGCGTGAATCGTGGGCGCGTGACGCTGTGCTTCCGCAAGGATGGCGAATGGCTGGGCCGCGGCGCACCGCAGGAGTTTAAGTCCGAAGATAAGGCCGACGCCGACATCCGCGAGCAGATTTGCCAGGTCCGCGCGTACTTCCAGAAGAATCCAACCGCATACTTCGACGATGTGTTGGCGGAATTGAATCTGGATGAACCGGTGGTGCTTCGCGCGGTGTGGTGTTTGGCGTGGTTCGGTGAAATCACGTGTGATACATATGAGTGCCTGCGACACTCGAACTTCACCGTCACCATGTCTGCCTGTTACGACCTGGACAGCACGCCACGCAAGATCGTCAGCGGTCGTATGTCGGCCGACCGGGTGATCAAACAGATGAACAAGCGCAAGCTTGACCCGCGGCTCGGTCGGTGGTGGGCGACCGAACGCCTCGTGCCCGGCAAACGTCAACCCAGCGACGAAACATGCATCCGCAAGTGGGCACAACTACTGCTCGACCGCTGGGGCATCGTCACCCGCGACATGCTCAACGCTGAATGTGCGGCGCCGCGATGGGATCAACTGCTGCCTGAGTTCAAACGGCGCGAGTTACTCGGCGAGGTGCGGCGAGGCTACTTCATCGAAAGTCATCACGGTGAACAGTTCGGTTTGCCCGAAGCGATCGACCTGTTGCGCGATTGCCGCGCGCGACGTAACGAGGGGGCAGAGCTTGGTTATCAACCCGATGAAGCGGTGTTCTGCGTGAGCAATCGTGATCCATCCAACCTGTATGCGTCCAGCTTCGACATGATCGATGAGCGCGGCGAAGTGTTTCCCCGTCACGCAAAGCAGGGCAACTTCATGACTCGCACCGTGATTCAAGCCGGGCAGGTGCTGCTGCACAATGGTATGCAACTGGTGACGTTGAATCGTAAGGCGCTGAAGCGTTGCATTGAGTGTCAGCGACATGATGCGGCCGGCAACCCGCGCGGCTTACGCGTGGGTGGATGGAACGGTCATCCGGTCGATAGTTCCCCGGTAGTCGGGGTGTTGGGGGAGATGGGCTTTCGATTCGATGGCCGGCGCGATTTGGTCTACCCGCCCCCGACCCGACCTGCGGACGCCCAGCCTGAGAAGGATCGACATAAAACCTTCCAGCCCTACTTCGCCGACCCGGGTCCACAGTACGGACGGACCTGGACCCTGGAACACACCCCCGAAGCGTTACGCGATACCACCGAGAGAATGATCGACATCATCGAAACTGAACTGGCCGACCGGCCCTGGTGCCTGTCATGGGGGCAGCGCGGCTGCAAGGCAACGTACGGCAAGGCGAAGTTCTATATTGAAATCGGCACGAAGTTCGTACAGGCAAAGTTCTTCGCCCGCAACTGCACGATCGAGGGTAAACCCGCCAAATTACATGGTTGGATGAACTTACCCGGCATGCGCGTACACAGCCTCGAGGACATCGACGCGTTTACCCGCCATTTGCCTGAACACCTCGACGTTGCCGAATCAGGTGTTCGCCGATAAGGGCCATGCAGCGTGCGATGTTTTCAGTGACATGGTCAATGCTTCTTCTGCTTCGGTCGAAAAATCTACCTGATCTTTCCCACAAGCACTGGTTCAAAACTTAGGTTGAAGGTCACCATCGCTGAGTCGTGATGGCGTTCATCCGAACATCCACGGTGCAGCTTATTCATTCTCCCAATGGTGAATCGCATTACCCTCGCAGGCAATGATTTGGCCTGAGGCTGTTGTACCAACGTGGCAGACGCCTCGGCGCATGCTGGGTGATAGCTCCAGCACGTCTCTGTTCGCATTCGTGGCCCACAGACGAACAGACCTGCGTGCGATCATCAGGCGTTTGCCGTCGGCCATATACCCAATCTGCCTGATTCCCGGACCAATTTGCCCTTCGATCAATAATCTTGATTCTGCATTGTTGTCCAGATGCCACGTTGTGACACGACCCTGCATATCCACTGAAACGAGTTGGCCGACGGGGTTGGTCGTCAGTGAAACTGGTATACGTTGTCCTGTGTCGATGCTATGGACCAAGTCCCCGCTATCTTCGTCGTAGACCCAAATTGGTCTTGTCCGTTTGCCACTCTCTTGACCCACAACCGCAATGCCACGACCGCGGTCAACCCAGGCGACAGCACTACCACCCGCTACTTTCATCAGGGCTTCACCAGTGCGGCAGGAAATGATGTGTGTTTGCTCGTCCAACGCGATGGCCAGTTTTGTCCCGTTCGGACTGAATTGCACGGAGAAAATAGTTTTTGCATCGTAATCGAATGAATACCTTACGCGGCCACTGTCGGCTTCCTGTACCAGTAAACCACCCATCACATCACCTGAAGCCACCAGTCGGCCGTTTGGGCTAAGGTCGATGGTTATCACATTGTCCTTGTGTTCTGCCAGACGCATGTACGGCGATGTCGGATCATCATCATGACGCAAAATGCTGCCGTTGCTGTGTCCCGTGAACACCTGGCCGGTGGCGGACAAGATGTCTGCACACATGATGAGAGAGGAGATCGGGTTTGTCTTCCTTCGGTAGCGACTCCGCAATCTTGGCATCGACCATGCTCTAACACGACCTGATGCATCGGCTACCGCAAGCAGCTTTTCCTCACGATTGAAACGTATATCCTGTACGGTCCCATGATTTGTTCTTAGTTTTGCAAGCGGATAACGATGCGTCGTATCCAAACACCAGACAACCACCGTGCCGTCACGAAAACCTGCCGCGAGCAGCGATCCCGTCGGGCTGAACCGCAAGTCGGTTGGGGGGACCTGGGACACATCCAGTTGAGCAAGCTGGGTCGGTCCATCAAGGTTGACCAGAAGCAGTTGCCCTCTGGATGTCGCTACAGCCAGAAGGTTGCGTCCCTCGTCATAGGCAAGTGACTTGATGTCATAGTCGAACGTATGTGTCTTTGCCTGCTTACCTCGCTCAGACACGACCGTGAGATTTCTCTTGCTGCTCACGAGCAGTGAATCATCAGAACCAAATGTAACCAAGGGCCGCGAGCCTTGAGTTTTGCTGTGCCAAAGGCGTTGCCCGATTCCTGTGTCCCACAGGGCCGTCGTGCCATCAGCCGACACGACCCCAAGAAATGCACCTGTGTTATTCAATGCGAAACGACGAGGTGCGCCGGTGGGAAGCTCTCTCACGATACTCGGACTACCCTCATGGACCGCGTAGATAAGCGTGATGTCATCGTCGCCAGTTGTTGCAAGTACGTTACCATCATTGCTGATTGCGACCGGCCCAAGATCCACCCGGCTAAGTAATGCATCATGGACGATTGTTCCCGTGTCACAGTCCCATTCCACCCAGCGTCCCTCGAGAGTGGTGCTACGAATACGCGCGCTGTCCGGCGAGAATGAAATCGCTTCCAGCAGATGCGACTGGCCAGAGAATGTACGCTCACTGCCATCTGTAGCGTTGTTCAGGTAGTGCCATTCCCAATCGCGAAATCTCTCAGGGCACTGCTTGATCAGTGCCATGGCGCGTTGGGTGTTGTTATTGGCCAGTTCCATTTGGACTTGTGTGATGTTGTTGAAGTAGAGCGCTTGTTGTGCTGCCGATGCTTCAGCTTCTGCCCGGTCGCGCTCTGCGCCGATGCGATAATAGGCGTATCCGCTTACTGCCCCCAGCAGGAGAACCAACAACACCGCAGCCGCAAACGGCAGACGGTGCCGACTGATCCATCTGGAAACGAAGTAGCCGGCGGTCAGCGGTCGGGCCATGAGTGGTTCGCCTGCCAGATACCGCCCAAGGTCGTCGGCTAGCGCCTGTACCGATGCATACCGCGCATCGGGCTGCTTGTTCAGCGTCTTGAGCAGGATGGCTTCCAGTTCCCTGTCAATCTGTTTGCTGATATCGCGCGGACGTTTGGGGTCATCATCAATGATGGTCCGTTGCGTGTCGTATAAAGTTTTACCTCGCACATGAGGTCGGCTTCCGGTTACCAGTTCATAGAGAATCACGCCCAGTGAATACACTTCAGATCGTGTGTTGACATC
>JANQFT010000589.1 GCA_028277685.1 Phycisphaeraceae bacterium | reverse complement strand
AGCGCCACCACATCGCCGCACCGCAAGTGTCGACCCAATGCCTCGCCGATGCCCATCGTCTGCGTCACACTGTTCGAAACAAAAATCATCCGTGGTGCTCCCATCCGGTGCGGTCGATGTTCTGTTCAGAGCCATCGCTATTTCGCAGGAATACCCTAGGCTCAGCACCTGCCTGTTTTGTGATCTGCCCGACGCATGTCAACGGTATGCCAGCCATTTCATGTGGCACGACAGCATCGGCTGAAGCAGAAAAGCATAGTTCATAATCTTCGCCATCCGTCAATGCACGTTTGACATCAACCCCATGACGACAGGGAATCGACGCAACGTCCAAGCAGGCATCTACATCGGATTGCGTACAAATATGCCCAAGGTCTTGAGCCAGACCGTCTGACAAATCAATCATACTGTGCAGGTCTGAGCCGAGCGATTCAGCAAGGGAACGAGCCAGAGTCAGGCGCGGTTCAGCCTGCAGATGAGGACCACCGCCCTGCTCATCCCATGCTCCGCCCAGTTCGCCGGTGACGTAGATTGAATCGCCGGCCACTGCTCCACTTCGTTGTATCGGCCCCAGCCCAGCAGGCTCGGCGAACACCGTGACGGTGATCAGCAGAGGCGAATCCCACATGCTGATGTCGCCGCCAATCAGCGGGCAATCGTATTCCATGGCCACCGCACGCATGCTGTCAAACAAAGCGTTTGCGCGATCTTGTCCAAAGTCTCGTGGCAAGCTGACAGCCGCCACCGCACCCACCGGCGAACCTGCCATCGCAGCCACATCCGAAAGGTTCCGCACGATTGCCTTTCGCGCGATTAGATGAAGGGGCGTGTGAAATATTTTAAAATGCACGCCGTCTGCCAACTGATCGACCGTCACAAGCAGATCACGTCCATCCAGACGAACCGCCCCCATGTCATCACCCGGACCGAGGGTCACGCGCGATGGCATCGTATCGTTCGCGGCAAACACATGCTGGAGTAATTCAAATTCTCGCACACATGTATCTTACCGCGCCGTAAGCTGACGATCTTCTACTGCCGGCGAATGTGATACACCTGGCCGGCCAGCATCACAGTTACATCATCCTTAAAGACCATGTACTGATTCTGCTGTGCTGTTTGCCTGCGGGTCAGTTCGAAATAGGCGTCGCTGAACTGTTTGATTTCGATCGCGTTCTTTTCGGCTTCAGGCGTCACAGTCGAATCTATCCATCTGTTCCCTTTGCGGAAGAAGGTTTTGTGGGCAATCCGGCGAATGGTCGTGGCCTTCTTGCGGTTATCTTCTACATCCACCATGTCCACCTTAGATGCCGATGGCGCCTGACTCGCTTTCATCAGACGACCCTTGGATGCACGCTGACCCGTACCGCATGGGAAGGACTGTACACCGACTTGATTGGCTCGATGGCACGAATGCGCGCATTGATCGTCAGTTCACCAATGGGCTTTCCCGAGTGCTTCTGCGTGCTGAGGGGATGGGTGAATGTCACCAGGCCATGGTCACGCTTGCATAGTTATGTATAGCGCAGCGTGACCGTGCGACTCGCTCGGGCAGGCACAGGAAACACGCTCGTTCGAAACAGACCACGCCCCATGTACTCCAGCAGCGCAGGGTCCTGACGCTTTCGCACGATACGCTCGTAGATTCGCCTCGCTTCCTCTCGCGGCAGGATGCGACCCGGCATTTCTTTGCCATCCACCTACAATACCAGATTCTGAACAGCACCCCCTTCCGGCAACGGGAACCAGTACTCCACTTCAAGAGGACGACGTGAAGGATTTCGAAACACCTGCGTGACCTGTACCTGCGCCACCTGCTCGTGTATGTCTGCATCAATCGCCACCCGCGAAACTTCGTACACCTGCGGAGGCACAGGGAGTGGATCAACAATCATTCCCTGCGCAAAGAGAAGTTTCGCATTCAGGCACAGCACAGCGCACGACACAGCCATGATGATTCTGTTCATCGGTATTCCACCTTCGCTTATGTTTCGAGGTGCCAGACTGGCTATTCAGGCGCCTTGCTTCGCGATTCGTTCAATCGATCACGAGAAATCATACAATGCGATGGTCACACGCTTTGCTGATATGCCTGCACGATTTTCTGCAGATATTCATTCTGATCCATTGCCCAGTAATCTTCGGAAAAGATTTCGACTTCGTTGTAGCCGCGGAAGCCGGTATCTTCGACCCAGCCGCGAATGGTGGGAATGTCAATGCATCCTTCTCCCATCAAGCCGCGATCGGTCAGCATGCTGCGTGTTTCGACGCGCCAGTCGCACACGTGGAAGGCGAATAACGTGCCCTGCTCACCCGCCACGTCAATCTCCCACTGCAGATCAGCATCCCACCACACGTGATAAACATCGACCGCAATGCCAAGCATGGGGTTTTGCAGTGCTTCGCAAATTTCTCGTGCCTCAGCCATGCGATTGATGCACGAACGATCCGCCGCGTACATCGGATGAAGCGGCTCGATGGCCAACTTCACATTGCATGCGGTCGCGTGCTCCAAACATGCTGCGATTCCCTCGGCCGTCTGCCGACGGGCCTCGGCGAGTGGCATACCCGGCACGGTACCAACCACCAGCACGACCATCTCGGCGCCGATGGCTTTCGCTTCATCAATGCACCGCAGGTTTTCATCGATCGCGCTTTGTCGTTTGCCGTCTTCGTCAGCCGGGAAGAAACCACCGCGTACCAGCGCAGGCACACTAAAGCCCGCATCAGAAAGCATGCTTGCCGCCTCTTCGGGAGTAACTCCACCCTCACTCGGCGTGATGACGTTGCGCCAGATGCTGATGCCCGACACCCCGGCCGCCTGGTAGCTGTCAATGCACTGTCGCAAGGACCATGGCTTATTTGTGAACGTGTGAATGGCACAACGTGACAGGTCTTCGATGGGTGCGGGCATTGTGGTCTCCATGCAATCAGAATCGATTATCCAAATGTGCCGCCCATCACCTCACAAGGCAGGCACATCCACCCAACAATGGTCATGCCAACTCTTCATGCCGAGTTCAGCAAGTTGCACGCCTTTCGCACCCTCGCGCAGTGTCCAGCGGAATGGTTCATCTAACGCGACGTGACGGAGGAACAATTCCCATTGGATTTTGAAGGCGTTGTCGTACTCGATATTGTTTGGAACGAGTTGCCAACCATCGTAGAAATCAATGGGCTGAGGGATATCAGGATTCCAAACGGGCTTGGGCGTTTCGGCTGCGCTTTGTACATGCACTTCACGCAGGCCAGCAACCGCACTGCCCTTCTCACCATCGACTTGGATGGTCAGCAAATCATCTCGACGCACGCGCGTGCACCAACTGCTGTTGAACTGGCAGACCGTACCGTCTTCCAGGAGGAAAATCGCATAAGCTGAGTCGTCAGCCGTGGCATCGAACACTTCACCGTTTTCGTTCCGACGCTTGGGCAGGTCCGTCGCCCCGTGGGCCACCACCGACTTTACCGGGCCGAACACGTTGTCGATGACGTAGCGCCAGTGGCAGAACATGTCGATCATCATGCCCCCGCCATCTTCAGCACGGTAGTTCCAGCTTGGGCGCTGGGCCGGTTGATCGTAATCCAAACCCGTGAACACCCAGTAACCGAACTCGCCCCGGACACTGAGTATCTTCCCGAAGAAGCCTTGCTCATTCAGCATGCGAAGTTTGCGGAAGCTGGGCAGCCAGAGCTTGTCCTGCACGACGCCGTTCTTCAGGCCGGCGTCTTCAGCCAACTTTGCCAAGCGTATTGCTTCATCGGTGGTCACGGCGGTGGGCTTTTCGCAATAGATCGCTTTACCAGCCGACACCGCCATCTCGACAAACTTCGTCCGCTGCAGCGTGCCACTGGCATCAAAGAAAATCTCATAATCGTCATGCTTACCATCGATCGCGCCTGGCACATCGGTAGTGTACTTGAGCGGCTCACCAATCACTGCAGGCCCATGCATTTCAGCAAGAGCACGAAGTTTGTTCTCATTGCGGCCGGTTAAGATCGGATCAGGCATAAGCGTGAATTCTGGACTAATCTTCACACCGCCCTGTTGGATGATGGCCAGGATCGAACGAATCAGATGTTGATTGGTGCCCATGCGTCCCGTGACGCCGTTCATGATGATGCCGAGTCGACGCGTTTCCATAGTGCGCTCCTTCGTAAGGTACCCACAACCATACCCCACGATCAGCAAAATGTCGTTAGCCAAACAAGGCGATTATGTTTGCATATCTGGCCATGCGCATCACATGACCGAAGGCGACTCACGATAAGCACGTGGACTCATGCCGCCCTGCCGCGTGAACCACCTGCTGAAGATGGCCGGCGATGAAAATCCCAGCCGCTCTGCCACCTGGCGGATCTTCATGTCGCCGCCAAGCAGCAATTCACGCGCCGCCGCGTAACGCCGGGTCGTTGCGTATGCATGCGCTGTACATCCAAGGTGCGCCTGAAACTGCCGAGCAAAGTGACGTGGCGACAGGTGCGCCACCGCCGCAAGTCGCTCCAAGTCCGGCGGGTCATCTAGTTCATCATCAATCAATTTAACTGCAGCCGCAATACCAACAGGCAATTCCTCTGCCAGCATGTAAGCCGACTGAGCGCCACGATTCGGTTCGACACGATTCGGCCAACGACAAATGATCTCTGCCAAACGAGGCAACAGCGCCGGCGGCTGCGCATGCCTGATATAGTTGAGTTGCACCACCATGCGGAAGCACGCGATCAACGCATCCACGCGGGTGAGCTTCGTCACGATGGCATCGAATGCATTTGCCTCATCCTTGCTCCAAGCTGCCACGCGCAATTTCACCTGATACACAAACGGTGCTCGCCCGTTCGGCATGAGGTTATAGCCGTGCAATATGCCGGGGCCGGTTGCGAGTGCCGTAACCCCCTCAATGGGCTGCCACTGACCATCTGCGAAGGCGCGCCCACCACAATCGACCAGGAGATTCAGTTGCAGCAGGTCATCATGAACGTGTGGCTCAAACCGTACCGCTCCCCGCACGCCATGCGATGATGCATCTGCCAAACCATCACGCTGCTGGAACAGCCTGCTGCACAACGTTTGCCGCACTGCAAGCGGAGCGGAATGAGTTTCGTGCTGGCGCTTACCCATGTGCGTAGCTTAGCAAATCAAGACACGTCCATCGATCAATATTTCCCGTGACACACCGCCGAATTCTGCCTAGACTTTTCTGAAATTTCTGAAACAAGGATACGACAATGCTCACAGCCGTTCAGAAGAAGTTTATTCTCCACTGGGGCGAAATGGGTTCACGCTGGGGCATCAGCCGATCGGTGGCCCAGGTGCATGCGCTGCTGTACATCTCGCCTCAACCCCTCGCAGCAGATGAGATCGCGGAAACGTTATCCATTGCCCGATCCAATGTGAGTACCAGCCTGAAGGAACTGCAGGATTGGGGCGTAGTTCGTGTGACTCACACGATGGGCGACCGCCGTGATCACTTTGAATCCATGACGGATGTATGGGAAATGTTCCAACTCATCCTTGACAAACGCAAGCAGCGCGAAGTTGATCCCACCATTGCCGCCCTGGCGGAATGTCTTTCTGAAATTGGAAACAACAAACGAGATGCGCTGACCAAACAACGGCTTCAAGCATTGCATGATTTCTTCACCACCATGAGTGACTGGTACCGCCACATGCGCGTGCTCCCCAACCCTCTGATGAAACGATTCGTCAAGCTTGGCGATAAACTGGAAAAGGCATTGGGCTGGCGATGACCATGGATCATCGCCCTGCTGACATCCCCCTACTCAATCCGTGGCGATGTATTTCCGATGGCATCATTCAGCCACATATCTCCAGTTGATGCATCGCTTGCTCGAACACTACCTGATACCTGCAGCCGTTTCAGCATCTTGTCCAACACGCCGTTGATGAACGCCGGGCTACGCTCGGTGCTGAACTGCTTGGCCAGTTCGATGGCTTCATTCACCGCCACCTTGCCGGGCGTGGTGCCGCTGAACATTTCATAATGCGCCAGTCGAATGATCGCGCGATCAATCGCGGGTTGACGCATGGGCAACCAGTCGGGAGCGAGTTCGGCCGACAAGTTGTCCGCCTGCTCCCGCGCTTCCCAGGCTGCTGCAGCCATGGCCATTGCCTTTTCACGGCCCTTTGCATCTACGGGCGCATCGTTCACCGATGCCTGCACTTCATCGCGTGCGTCATCCGGCCTTGCATCCAGCTGATACAACGCCTGCAGCGCCAGCGTGCGAATGTCACGTCGGTCAGTCATGCGAACCTTGCCATGCGGTGAATGAATTAAAGGGCTTTGAACAGGTCGACCATCTCGATGGCACTCAGTGCGGCCTTCGCCCCGGCGTTGCCCTGCTTCGTTCCGGCCCGTTCGATCGCCTGCTCCAGCGTCTCGGCGGTAATCACCCCGAAGATGATCGGCAGGCCCGTTTCCATCGATGCCTGGGCAATGCCTTTCGCCGCCTCATTGGCCACGTAATCGTAATGCCCAGTCGCTCCGCGGATCACACAGCCCAGACACACCACCGCATCGTACCTTCCTGAGGCAGCCAGCTTCTTTGCGGTCAACGGCAGTTCGTAGCTGCCGGTCACATACACCACGGTCACATCGTGCGCGCTGCCGCCGTGGCGCGACACCGCATCCAATGCGCCTTCCAGCAGGCGATCTGTGATGAAGCTGTTGAAGCGACTCATCACCACCGCCAGCTTTAATCCGTCAGCAACGACGTTACCTTCAATGACCTTGGGCATGTCCAACTCCCATATCTTGTCGGACCCTACATTGTACTGTCGCCGGGCTTCACTGAACAGGCGAAGCGATTCAGTCGGCAAACCAGTCGATGATCGCCTGGCAAAACGCCGGCAAATCGTCCGGCCGACGACTGGTGATCTGGTTCCTGTCGACCACCACCGGCTCATTCACCCAATCAGCCCCGGCATTCATCAGGTCGTCCTTGATCCCCGGCGTCGAGGTCATTCTGAACCCATCGACGATCCTCGCCGAGATCGGAATCCAACCCGCATGGCAGATGTGGGCAACCAGCTTGCCCGCATCGTGAATCTGCTGTGTGAGTTCCAGCACTTTCGCATCACGTCGAAGTTTATCGGGGGCGAATCCGCCGGGAATCACTAGGCCGTTGAAATCCGATGCGTTTATCTTGTCGATCGCCGCATCCGAAACACATGGATAACCATGCTTGCCGGCATACTTCACATCGGCCTGCGGTCCGGCGACGACGACGTTCGCCCCCGCTTCGATCAACCGCAACTTCGGATACCAAAGCTCCAAATCTTCATATACATCATCCACGAACATCAGAATGTGTTTGTCTATGAGTGGCTGCATGTCCATTCCCTGTGCAGGGCCAATTCCCTGATGCGGGAGTATAGGCTGCCCTCACTCCGCATCGCGCAACTCATCGATCAACTTCGAGAACGGCACCGCTTTGTTATCTTCAATGCGATCGCGATGGTAACCGCGCCGATCATCCTGTCCCGCGGGCTTATTGCTGGTTTCGGGTGCGGGTTGCTCTGCGGGTATTGACTGATTGATCGGTGTTTCGTCCAGCCGCCCTTCCACGTGGCGCAGTTCCGCTTGCAATTCCGCCAGTCGTTCGCTCATCGCATTCACGGCGTCGGATGAATCGTCCTTCGCCGAGGCCTGCTCGACCTGCTGCATCAGACGACCTTCTACTGCCCGCAGTTCCGACTGCAACTGTGTCACGTATTGCCGCATTTCTTCTGACTCAGCATCATCCTGTTGGGTCATCTGTTCCACGTGATCTTCCAGTCGGCCCTGCATAGCCTGCACGGCTGCATGCAGATTGGTGATGCGTTCGCTGATGGCTGCTGCCGCCACGGCTGGGGCTTGCTGCGACGTCTGCTCCAACGATTCGATCCGCATCTTGAACTGCCCGGTGCGATGAATCATGGCCTCCATCGTGCGGGCCAGTTGATCGACCTGCCCCTTGATGCCACTCACGTCCGGGATGGCCGGCTCGGGGCGATTCTCGATCTCGATCAACCGATGCGCCAACGGCTTGATGTCCGGGATCTCCAAGGCATCGAAGTGGCTGGCGATCTGTGCGAGTCCCTGCTGCAGGCTGTCCAGTCGCACGCTCAGGGCCATGCGTTCATCACTGTCCTGTGTGTGGGCTTGTGCAGTTTCGATGGCCAGTTCCTCGATGCGATCTCGTAAGCGTCGTGTTGCGCGGTGCGAATCCGCGATCTCGTTCGTCAGTTTCTCCAGACCTTGCGACGCCTGCTCGAAGTGGCCGTGCAGGGCATTGGTGCGGTTATCGATGCCGTGCACATCTTCGCGCAGGCGACCCACACGGCCGGCCACATGTTCATGCCGCTGTGCGCCTTCACTGGCTTGCTTCTGCAAGCGCGATTCGTGATCATTCCCCCGTTCGCACAATTCGTTCGCCACACTGCGCAGTTCGGTGGCCGCACTGTTCAGATGTGCCAGTTTTGTTTCCGCCTGATCGTGACGTCGCTGCATCTGCTGAACATGCACGCCGAAGCGTTCGTCCTGCTGCTCGGCCTGCGTGGCCAGTTCATTGACCTTGGTTTCGAGTCCTGCGGTGAAACTGGCGATCTGCTCCAGTTGCCCCCGCATGTTTTTCAACTCATCAGTTGTCGCATTGCGATGTTCAGCGATCTGCTGATTCACCTCGGTTTGCCCGGTCGTCACTTTGTCATACACATTGACGTGAGCTTTGACCATCTGCTTTCGCATCGCTCTGTTAGCTTCACTTACTTGAGTGGTCAGCTCATCCCGCATCGTTGCGGTCGTTTGATCCAATCGATGGTCCTGCTGAGCGATCTGCTGGGCGAGGTCGGATACGCCGCTATCGACGTGATCCAGTCGCTCATTGATGGCGATTGCATGAGCAGTGTTTTCCTTGGCCCGACGATCGGTCTTGGCCAGCCGTTCAGCCAGCTCACCATGCTGCTTCGCGTTGTGAATCGCCTGAGCGGCCGCTTCGGCCAGACGGGCATCCAACTGCTGAATCTCATGCGCAGTACGTGCCGCCAGTTCGTGGTTGGCCTTGGCTGAATGCTTTCGGACCCGATCCATCTGCTCGGTGATCTTCTGGTCAACCTGTTTCACCTGTTCGGTGGTCCTGGCATCCAACTGCTGAATCTCATGCGCAGTACGAGCCGCCAGTTCGTGGTTGGCCTTGGCTGAGTGCTTTCGGACCTGATCCACCTGCTCGGTGACCTTCTGGTCAACCTGTTTCACCTGTTCGGTGACTCTGGCATCGATTTGCTTCACCTGATCCGCTGCGGCTGACTGGCGATCGTTCATCTCAAACACGCGACGCTGGGCGCGTTCGACCTGCTTGACCACCTGCTCATTCGCATTGGTGACCTGCTCCATCTGCTCGCGCAGGGACTGGTTGGCTTGACGAAGCTGGTCGGCTTCCTGGACCACATCACTGATGCGCTGGTCGTGATGGCCGACCTGGCGGGTGGTCTCCGCCTGCGCTTCGCGGAGCCAATGCACGTGCGTTTCGGCGATGTGCTGGGCATCGGCCAAATCCGTTACCTGATTGGTTAACTCGGTCAGTTCCTCACGCGTGCGCTGCTGCACAGCCTGAGTATCCTCCAGGCAATCAGTCAGATCCGTCACATTGCCCTGTGCTTCCGCGACTTCAGTGGTGAAGTATTCGATGCGATCCGCCACCTGCTGTTCAAGTTTGGTGATCTTGGAAACAAGCTGGCTCACATCATGTTGACGCTGATTGAGCGACCGCAGGAACTTCGCTCCGGTGCGTATGTTGTGCCCGGTCTGACGACGCAGGCGCGACAGTTCATCGATGCGTGATCGACTGTCGCTAAGCAGTTGCTGCCAGGTAACGTTTGGCTCCAGTTGCGGACTGGCCACGACTTCAAGGGTCTTATCACTGGTGCGCCAAGGCTGATAGACAGGCGTATCCACGAGCGTCTCTCTTTCAAAAGAGTCTGCGTTCTTCTCCGTGATCATTTATCGTCGCTCCTGCGGGCGAACTTCACCGATGACGCCGATAATCAGCTTCCCCTGTCCCACGAAGGTTTATCTGACGTAAAGCCAGCAATGTGAAATGCTTGCGCACACGGTACGGGAATCCGGGCCTGACAGGACGTATCTACTGGGGTGTTTGCTCGTATTTACTTGTCAAAAAACCAGTTACGTACCCAGTCACACGATGAATCGCGTGTCAGGGGATTGTCGTTTTCCCGGGAAGGCGCAGCTCCTGCTGAGCCGAGGGCGTCGGGGTGGCTGGGGCTAAGCGTAGCATGCTCCAGTGATGGGAATGCCCAACGGGGGCATGGGTAGCCACCGCCACTCAGCGGGCAAGCCGTGGGGTGCCACGAATCACTTCAGTGGATATGCATCGTCCAGGCGAATGGCGCGTTGTTGGTGGGCAGAATCATGGATGGCCTGCATCTTGCGCATGTAGCGGGTGGCTTCGGTGAAATCAGGGCTGACTGACCAGGCTTCACCGCGCCGAGCAGCACGGACGGCACCGATGAAGTCGGCCTCGACCCGCCAATCGCGAAGCTGCTGGGCGGTGGATTGCAGGGGCTGCAGTTCGGTGCCGACCTGGGCGAACTCGATGGATTTCATAGGCACGATGCGCAGGGTGGCTTTGGTGCCACGGATGATGATGTGATCGGCGGGGGCGTGGGTGGCGACGCCGCTGTGATGCTCGGTGATGGTCGCCCCGCTTTTCAACGTGCCCTGCACGCACACCACCTGCGGGATGCGAATTTCGTAAGGTTTGTCATCCTCATCCGTTTTATGCGTGATGGGTGTGGCGGTGGTGGCGAAGAGCGTTTCGTATTCACCCACCCACGCGTTGAGCGTCTCAGCGAAAATG
>JANQFT010000563.1 GCA_028277685.1 Phycisphaeraceae bacterium | reverse complement strand
ACAGAACCTGGTGACAATCAAGAAGCTACTCGATCTGAACCGCGAAGACTGGGAAACCCTCGAAGCCACGCGTATGACCAAGGCTGCGCGGGCAGAGCGACAGGACACAATTCGCCGTCGCCGCCGCAAGCTCGCTACGCTGGTTGAAGAACTGTCGCTTCGCACCAGCCGCATTCAGCCGTTGCTGCACAAGCTGCGCAGCATCAGCAACAAGATGAATCAACTGCAGCGCGACATCGCCCGCGCGGAGAAGTACCCCAACCGGTACGACCCCGAAGACATCATGGTGATGGGCGAGGAACTCAGTGGCCTGCGCAGCCTCGTGCTGGCCAGCCCCGAAGAACTGAAGCAGCACGTGGCCGACATCACCCTCGTGTTCGATGAATACGAGCAGGCGAAGCGTGACCTGTCCGGCGGCAACCTGCGTCTGGTTGTCTCCATCGCCAAGAAGTACCGCAACCGCGGCCTGTCGTTCCTCGACATCATCCAGGAAGGCAACACCGGCCTGATGCGTGCGGTCGACAAGTACGAATACAAGCGCGGCTACAAGTTCAGCACGTACGCCACGTGGTGGATTCGGCAGGCCATCACCCGCGCCATTGCCGATCATGCCCGCACCATCCGCATCCCGGTGCACATGATCGAAACCATGAGCAAGCTGCGCAACATCAGTAAGCAGTTGCTGCAGGAACTCGGCCGCGAACCCACCGTCGAGGAGATCGCCAAGATCGCCAAGATGACGGTCAGCGAAGCGCGCCGCGTGTTGAAGATCAGCCGCCACCCGATCTCACTCGATCGTCCGGTCGGTGAATCAGAAGACAGCTACTTCGGTGACTTCATCGAAGATGATCGCGTGGAAAGCCCCACCGAAACCGCCACGCAGGAAATGCTGCGCGACCGCATCGAAGCCGTGCTGAAAACGCTCACCTACCGCGAGCGCGAGATCATCAAGCTCCGCTACGGCCTCGGCGACGGTTACACCTACACCCTGGAAGAAGTCGGCCGCATCTTCAAGGTCACTCGCGAACGCGTCCGCCAGGTGGAAGCCAAAGCCCTGCGTAAACTCCAACACCCCGTGCGCAGCCGTAAACTGAAAGGCTTCCTCGAAGCCATGCACGACGGTGAGGAAGAATAGGTTCGTTGATTCGTTAACTGGTTAACTCGCCTACGAAGCCCACGTTCTGAGAACGTGGGCTTTTCCTTCGCGTATCATCAATTGCTCAAACGCTATTCACATCCCCATCATCTCCGCAAACGGATTCTCATCCGCACTCATGCCGTACACCGCAGGCACGGGCACACCAATACAACGGAGATATGTGGTGAGTTGCCCACGGTGGTGATACGTGTGACTCAACCCGATCATGCGTACACATGCGATGCGTGGGCATTCCATCATCAGGTTGTCACCCGCCATGAAACGGAAGCTGCCCATCGCCTGCTCATCGGTCATCTTGCCCATCAGGTCGAGGCCGGTGGCATGGCTTTGCTCGAACGTTGACATGATCTCCGCCACGTCGTCGGGCTGCTTGAAGTCATCGCCCTCACGACTCAGCATGTCGATACTGTCCGCCTGAATCATTTGCATGATGCCACCGGGGTTCAGCGCCGTGTGATATGCCAGTGCTCCAAGTGTTGGTGCTTTCTCGCCCGGCTTGAATTGAAGCTGATCCGCCGGCACGCGCTCCAGCACGCGACGGGTGGCGACCGATTCCTGCGTCCATTCCTCAATCAACGGCTGCATCAGACTCATGTTCATCTCCTGCGATGACTGCCCAACCAGGCTGGTGATCACCCCGCACCATGGACGCGGCCACACGCCGTGCCCCCTGTCAAGACTTACTTGCGTTATGCAAGTTACCAGACAATAGCCGCATGACTTGCGGAATGCAAGTCTTATTCCTGCTAAACTTCTCATATGAGTTCAAAGTCCCCCCAACCCTCCATGCCCCCTACGCCGGATGGTCACCGATCGTTCTGCCCGCTTGCAGCCACACTCGACCTGGTGGGCGATAAGTGGACGCTGATCATCATCCGCGATCTCATCTTCCGGCGGTGCAAACGGTACAGTGATTTCCTGGATGGGCCCGAAGGTATCACCACCAACATCCTCGCTGATCGCTTGAAGCGTATGGAAGCCGAGGGGCTGATCGAAAGTGAACCTTACACCCAGCGCCCGCTTCGTTACGAATACCACATCACCCAGAAAGGCGCGGAACTGCTGCCGGTGCTGATTGCCGTATCCAAGTGGGGCCTGCGTTACATCGAAGGTACGTGGATGCCGGATGATAAATTCATCAAGGACGCTGTGCGACGACTGCGGAGACAGTTCCCTGGTATCGAGATTTGAAGGCCGTAGGTCGGGGCCTGCCCCGACATTCCGTTACAACCTGCGTTTTTGTTGGGGCTGGCCCCGACCTACGGGTGCTATCCCGTTCATCCTGTAAATCCTGTCAACTCTTCCCTGCGGTTATTCCCGCAGAGTCACGCATCTGTTGCAGCGAATTCGCGCTGGCGTTGGACCATGTTGAAGTACATGCCCCCAGCCGCCATGAGTTCATCGTGTTTGCCCACCTCAATCACCTGGCCTTCGTCCATCACCACGATGATGTCGGCATGCGTCACCGTACTCAACCGATGCGCAATGGCGAATGTGGTGCGGTTGGCGTACAGGTCATCGAGTGCCGCCTGGATGAGGCGCTCGCTTTCGGTGTCGAGGTTACTGGTCGCTTCATCCAGAATGAGGATCTGCGGATCG
Organism: Phycisphaeraceae bacterium; assembly: GCA_028277685.1. Lineage (GTDB taxonomy): Bacteria > Planctomycetota > Phycisphaerae > Phycisphaerales > Zrk34 > JANQFT01. Next base: position 1,607 of record JANQFT010000563.1, on the reverse strand, counting down.
GCCAGAATCGCGCGAGCAATGCTGATGCGTTGGCGCTGCCCGCCGGAAAGTTTCACGCCACGTTCACCGATGAGGGTGTCGTAACCATGCGGCAGTTCATCAATGAAACTGTGCGCGTTGGCGCGTCGGGCGGCATCGATCACCGCTTCGCGCGAAGCGCTGCGCTTACCGTAGGCGATGTTCTGGTGGACTGAACCATCAAACAGGAACACTTCCTGCTGCACCACTGCAAGTAGTTGGCGATAGCTGGCCAGCTTCACCTCGCGCAGGTCCGTGCCGTTCACGCGGATGCTGCCTCGCGTGGGATCGTAGAACCGTGCGATCAAATCCGTCATCGTTGTCTTGCCCGCCCCACTCGGCCCGACGAACGCCACCATCGCCCCACCGGACACATCAAGGTCAAAATCTTCGATGACCGGCCGGCCTTCCTGGTACTCAAACCAGACGTGATCGAATGCAATCCGTTCGACCAGCATCGGCGCTTCGATCGCATCGGGTGCATCGGGTTTATCGATGTCCATGCGAAAAACTTCGAACACACGTTCCAGCGCGGCCATCGATTCCTGCGTCTGGTTCAATGAATTCACGATACGGAAGATAGGGAACAGTAACTTCGAGGTGTACAACTGGAAGGCGATGATCTGTTTCAGATCGGCGTGGCCGTACACGTACAGGTAGCCGCCGGCCGTGACGATCATCACGATGCTGAGCGGGAGAATGAACTGCCATACGGCATCGAGCGCCATGGCGTTGTACATGCCGAACAGGCGTTTGCGAATCATCGTGTCGTCGGCAATCGTGTAATCACTGCGCTCACGCGGTTCGCGCCTGAACGAACGCACCACACGGATACCGCTGAACGTTTCGGTGGCGCGACCGTCGATGATGTTGCGATCGCGACCGGCCGAGCGGAAGATCGGGCGAATCCGCACCACCCACAGCAGCGATAACACAATCATCGGCGGCAACACGATCCACGCGGCCAGCGCCAACTTCCAGTTCCACACAAACAGAATCACCGTGGCGAAGATGACCTCGAACAGCGCGGCGGCGGGCGACATGATCGCTTGCTGAAGTAAACCGGTGGCCTTATCGACATCACCGCTCACGCGTGAAACGACGGTGCCGGTTTTCAGTTCGTACAAGTCGCTGAGCGGCAGTTGTAGCAGGTGTCGGTAAAGTCTTCGACGCAGGCGCACCACGATCTTGTGGTTGAGCGCGATCGTGCGGATGTTGCGCGTCATGTTCAGCAGCAGACCGGCGACCACCGTGACCAGCATGATCAACGCGCCGATGTTGATCCAGTAAAGCTTCTCCGGGCCGGTGTAGTCGCCCGGAAGCAGCTCGCCCAGAATGTAGCCGAACACATAGGGATGCACCGCCTGGCATGCGGCGGCTAACGCGCCGAGCGTGATCAGAAAAATCACCACCGAGCGATACGGCCTAATCAACGCGTAGTACTCACGCAGATACGCGCGGCGTTCATCCTTGTCTGCTCGTTTGCGCTGCTTGTCATCCTGTGGATGATCACCCGGGACATGGGGTTTAAGCCAGGCTTTTTCTTGGCGGAACTTGCGGTAGCGTAAGCGCGATGAAGCGAGGGGTTT
>JANQFT010000442.1 GCA_028277685.1 Phycisphaeraceae bacterium | reverse complement strand
AATCACTACCGCTTTTTGTTCAGCCACGCCTGCAATGCCTTCGGGGGCAGGCAGTTGATCACATGGTGCGGTTCAACCCATCCGCGTCGGGCGGTCATGATGCCGTAGGTCAGCAGGTCCAGATCGGACGGGTGGTGGGCGTCGGTGTTGATGGCGATCATCACCCCCATGTCGATGGCGGTGCGCAAGTGGGTATCGCGCAGGTCGAGTCGCCAGGGGTTGGCGTTCAGTTCCATGGCCGTGCCGCACTTCGCCGCCGCTTCGAACAGCTTCTTCATATCCGGCGACAGTCCCTCCCGCCGGGTGATGAGCCGACCGGTCGGATGCCCGATGATGTGCACGTACGGATTTTCGATCGCTTTAAGCAACCGCTTCGTCGCTTTGGCAGGTTCTTGCTTCAGGGCCACGTGCGGACTGGCCACCACGATGTCCAGCTCCTTCAGCAGGTGGTTCGGGTAGTCGAGCTTGCCATCGGACAGGATGTCCACCTCGCTGCCGGCCAGAATGGTGATGCCTTTGGTCTTCGCATTCAGCTGACGCACCTGCTCGATCTGTTTTTCCAGTCGTTCGATCGTCAGCCCGTTCGCCTGCACACTGCTGGCCGAGTGGTCGGTGATCGCGATGGTGTGATAGTCGCGATCCTTCGCCAGCGCGACCAGTTCTTCCAGGCTCATCGTGCCATCGCTGGCGGTGGTGTGGGCGTGAAGGTCACAGCGGATGTGCCGCATTTCGATCAGTTCGGGCAGTTTGTCTTTTTCTGCTGCATCGATCTCGCCGCGCGATTCACGTAAGGCCGGCGCGATGAATGGTAGGTCCAATGCCTGGTAGATGTCCTCTTCGGTTTCCGCGGCAACCGGTTCGGCTTCATCCATGTGATCCGCGTCGTCTGCGTTCCATAGACCATACTCATTGAGCCGCAGATCACGATCGATCGCGCGTTGCCGCAACTGCACGTTGTGTTCTTTTGAACCGGTGAAGTACGCCAGCGCTGCGCCGTAGCGATCGGGGCGGACCACGCGCAGGTCAACCTGCAGGCGCGTGGTGGTGCGAATCGCGCTCTTGGTGGAGCCGGCGGCCAGCACTTCATCCACCACTTCCAATCCGCGGAAGTGCTTACTGATCGCGTCTGGTTCATCGGAAGCAACGAGGATATCCACATCACCAATCGTCTCTTTGCCGCGTCGAAGTGAGCCGGCGTAATCCACGCGCAACGCTTCGGGCAGCTTGCTCAACTCATGCACGAAGTAGGTCGCCACCGGCAGTACATCGCCCAAACGTTTCCGCTCGCCAGCCGATTCGGCAAATTCGATCGCCTTGCGAATGTTGTCGAGCGTCTTCTTCCCCATGCGTGGCAGCTTCTCGAGTTCGCCGTTGCTCAGTTTCTTTTTCAGGTCGTCGATCGACTCGACTCCCGCCTTCTGCCAGAACAGGGCCGCCGTTTTGGGACCCACTCCCGGAAGTTTGAGCACATCCAGCACACCGGGGGGCACTTGCGCCAGCAGTTCATCGTGCTCGGCGATTTTGCCCGTTTCGGCGAACTCGATGATCTTCTCGGCCAACCCCTTGCCGATGCCCTCAATCGCGGTGAGTTGGTTGATGTCATCCGCCAGTGTGGCCAAGTCGTCCGTGCAATCACGGATCACCCGCGCCCCGCGCTGGTACGCGATCACGCGAAAGCGATTCGCGCTGAGTACCTCCAGCAGTTCACCCATGCGTTCGACAAGCGTGGCGATGTCACCGTTGATCGACATGGCAGCAGCATAGCCGCGGACAACGCGCTATCCAAGGCGGGAAAACCGCAGAGGCGCAGAGACACAGAGATAGGTCAGATTGAATTCACCGCATTTCTCTGTGTCTCTACGCCTCTGCGGTTCCAAAACTGTTCTGGTAGAATCTCTTTATCCACCATCGATCAAGGGGTAACCCCATGAACATGTTCTGGAACCTCGGTGCGATCGGCAGGCCATTCAATGAGGCGGATCGATCCGCATCCAGTCTGCCCAGCCAACCATCAGACACCACCAACGTGCGCATACTGGAAAGTGAAGTCGAACGTCTGACTATGGTGTGCGAAGCCATGTGGATGTTACTGAAGGACAAGCTCGGCGTGGATGACCAGGAACTCATGGCCCGCATCGCCGAGTTGGATCTCTCAGACGGCAAAGCCGACGGCCGCAAAGACACCGATGGCCCCCGCAACTGCCCCGGCTGCAACCGCCCCAACTCCAAACGCCATGACTTCTGCATTTACTGTGGTCAACTCATCCGCACCACACCGTTCGATTGAATGCCCGAGAAGATTGAACCGCAGAGACGCAGACGCGCAGAAAGAGAAATAGCCACCCGGGCATCGAAGAGAAACCAATTGGTTTGGCTCGCTTTGTGGCTTGATGTCTTGATGGCTATTCGTCTGTATTTCTCTGTGTCTCCGCGTCTCTGCGGTTTTTCGTTTCCGTCTTACTCATCCGGATCATCCAACACCCGCCCCAACGCCATCGCCAGCACCGTCATGATTTGTTGCTGGTCCGCATGTCGCAGGTAGTCATCAATCAGCGGCGGCAGTGGCGGGGCGGCCCACTGATGGTAACCCGGCAGCGATTCCAGGTACCGCAGGACGTGCGCTTCAACCGGCACATTGGTGCTGCAACTGCTCATGATCAGCTCCCCGGAAAGGATGTGGCCGATGCATTTCTTTGTTTGGTGTCCAAAGTCCGGAGCTTGGAATCATCTTCTGATTCCGGATTCCAAACACCGGACTTGCCCATGCTCCCACCTGTCCACCGCCCCCGGAAAGAGCGGCTGCCATCCACCATATCGACACCTTTCGCTCCGCAATGCAACCGGTTGCGCGCCCATGACAAGCAGGTGGCACTGCGGCTTGTCACGCGGCGCACCTGTACCGATTACGCAGGTTGTTCCGACGATCGAAGTAAGTGGGAAGTGAAACAGCAGGTTGTGGGTCCGTTTGAATCTTAACGAGCCGCGACTGTGAAGGAGCGGTCGTCGGGCCGCAGGCAATACGGTCTTCTTTATGCGGTTGAGTCGACTGCTACCTGACGGGCGCGGCTTGTTGATACCGGTCGGTTCAAATTGACCCACGACCAAACAGCAAGATCAGGCGCTGCGAACCCACGGTCTGGCAAGTGGACCTTCCCCCAAGCCGGACCAGAGCGCAGCGATGGTCCGGATGCACCTTGCCTACGCGCCGGGTACACATTGCATCTCGAAGACCTGCCTGATTGAAGGCGGTATGTTCTTGGCGCCAGACAAAGTGATTTCCTTTGAAGGCCGCGCATTGCCGTGGACGGATGCTGTGGCTGGCTTGGTTGCGTGCCGCATCCCCGGAAAAAAACTCTGGGATTTCTGTTGACGCAGCCAAGTGACTAGTGTTATATAACTGTAATCACTTGGAGC
>JANQFT010000400.1 GCA_028277685.1 Phycisphaeraceae bacterium | reverse complement strand
CGGGCGATATCGTGCAACTCACGGCGAAGATTGCCGCGCAAACAATCGCCAGCTTCGACACGACAGCCTTCAACAAAGGCCATCGGCTCGACGCAGGTTCAATGGTGCGGCAATAGGGTGTGCACATCCGTTTGGTCTAATGAATAACCTTCTTCAGCGGATAGCTGAAGATACCCGTCGCGCCCGCGCGGTTCAGTTGGGGAACGAGTTCGCGTTCGACACGTTCTTCGACAATCACCTCCACCGCTACCCATTCGCCATCGGCAAGCGGACTGACGGTAGGTGATTTCTCTGCAGGCAAGAGCGCGACGATTTCATCAAGCTTGCTCTTGGGTACATTCAGCTTCAAACCCACCTGAGCACGAGCTTCAATGGCGCCACGCAGCAACAGGGTCAGGCTTTCGATCTTGTCTCGCTTGACAGGGTCCTTCCACGCATCGTTGTTCGCGATCACGCGGGTGGTGGATTGAAGAATCTCATCAATGACCCGCAGGTTGTTTGCCCGCAGAGACGAGCCGGTTTCAGTGATGTCCACGATGGCGTCGACCAGTCGGGCTTTCACCTCGGTGGCACCCCAACTGAATTCCACTTTGACATCGACGTTTTTCTCTGCGAAGTAACGTTTGGTGGTTTGCAGCAGTTCGGTGGCGATCAGGCCACCGGCCAAGTCTTCCGGCTTCTGAACGCTGGATTCTTCAGGTACGGCCAACACCCAACGCGCAGGTTTACTGGTGGCTTTGGAGTAGCGCAACTCGCAGACCTCGGTGACATCCGAACCGTTCTCCATCACCCAGTCATACCCGGTGATACCCACATCGATGATGCCATCTTCCACGTAGCGGCTCATCTCCTGAGCACGAAAAAGTACGCAGTCAATCTGAGGGTCATCAATCTGGGGGAAGTAGCTGCGGCTGGACACGTTGATCCGATAACCCGCACCGGCGAACAGCGCGATGGTGCTGTCTTGCAGGCTACCTTTGGGCAAGCCGATACGCAGAACGGAATCTTTGCTTCGTCGAATCATTTCAATTCTCGTTATTTACCGGGTAAGGATCGTGCGGGAGCATGATACGCTCAGCGATCACTTACGTTTGGTTGTTTTCTTTTTTGTGGTGGTTTTCTTCTTGGTCGTGGGCTTCTTCTTAGTGGTCTTCTTTTTTGTGGTGGTTTTCTTTGTCGTTTTCTTGGTCGTCTTGCGGGCAGGTGCGGCGGCGGGAGATTGTTCCACATACCCGCGCAACAGGAAGTGCGCGGTCAAGCCGTCGGCCGCCTTGATATGGTGCTCGAGGAAGGAAACCACTTCCTCCAGTGTGGCGTCTTCATCGATGATCTCATCACGCTTGAGCCTTGCCGCCAGTTGGTCGTCAACGGGGATTGCATGCCCACCCAGGCTCAACAGCACGACCGATGCCGACACAAAAGGCGTGATGCCACTGAGGTTATCCAGGAATGTACGGGCTTCCCGTTTGGACATTTCACGGAGCTGATCCAATGACATGCCGTGTGCCGCTTCATACACATCGCGCAGTACCAGACGAAGCCTGGCTGCACGTTCATCAGCACGACTGCAACGGTCACCGAGCGCGTCGATGATGTCCGCCGGGTCGCTCACGCGCAGGTCGTTTATGTCCACCATGTGCTTCATCAAACGCGGGTAGGTGGCGTCGGCTTGGCGGGTGGTGGTTTCCCACTGGCAAAAAGCGTAAACGATCTGCTCCACCGGATCACGCGGTTCATGATCGGGCACGTCAACCTGGCTTTTCAGCTTCTTCAGTAGCGAGCTGAGACGTTTGGCATAGGTGCTGGCATTCTTCACGAGGAATGATTCCCTTTGGGTTGATTCTTGGTGGTGTCATCTATCTCTTGCGTGGTGTCGTCGATCAGGCCGGATTCTTCCACGGCATCTTTGATTGCTTTCAACACGCGCGCTTGGGTCTTGAGCGTCGTATCCAGACGAAAATCCAAGCGAGGCATGTGCCGAATTCGCACGCGCTTTTCCACTTGCCCGGCGATGTGTCGCGCGGCGTGGCGCAGGCCATGCACAGTCAGTTCCCCTTCCTCGGCCGGCAACACGGAAACAAGCACGATGGCCACGTTTCCATCCGGAACGATTTTCACTTCCGTAACACTGATCAGTCCTTTGACGCGGGGGTCGTTCAACCCCTGCTCCAGGATTTGGCCAATCGTGCGACGAAGCGTCGCAGCAAGCTGTTCACGTCGGTGAGACATGGGGGAAAGTC
>JANQFT010000314.1 GCA_028277685.1 Phycisphaeraceae bacterium | reverse complement strand
ACTGAGTTACACTCTATTTTTACTGATAATATGCTTTATAGGAATATCGAGGCTGAATTGCAAAACTTTAAGAATATGATAAGAATAAACCCGGCAGGGCCGAGATTTTGAGAAGGATATAATTTTGTATGTTGAAAAGCTATAAATACAATTTTATATTGTTAACTTAACCGTGTAAATTATCCCTTGCTCTAAACGGCAAAACTAGCCGACAAAACCAGGAAACCTGCATTAACTGCAATTAAAACCCAGGAGCTTAGTGTCCATCTAGGCACATACGCCCGTGCATACATGTATAGCTGAGAAATGAAAAAATAGATACGTTTTATTTCCTGAAAAAGCCGTTTTTCATCATTAAATCGGGATGACTGATACATTTTTCTCGCGTAAAATTTACCAGCGTACGCACCTATAAATTACGCGAGAGTGGAAATCAACCTTTACCGACAACACTAGAGATGGGTAAAGTAAACAACTAACTACTAGCTACTACTGCATTTTCCTGCGTATTAACTTGCGCTGAAAACGGCATTTTCGAGACCCTTAATTGAAAAATTTTCCGGAGGGCATGCCCCCAGTACCTGCTATTCTATGTCTGGATTTTTGCTTGGGATATCATGTATCTTTAATATAAATCTTTAATAGATCTGATTCTGGTGTCACTTTGGTGACGCAACATACAAAATGATTGCTTTTTACTGTAAAAAGACCGACTTCATTAGCTGATTTATGACTGGGATGATGTCACTGCAGTGCTGTGCACTTGTTTGCGCCACCCAATTCTTCGGTTCTGGAACCTGAAGGCATCACCCGCGCGCTGGATGATCGCGACATGCACCTGACGTTGGCGCGCATTTCTGATGAGCGTCTGTCTGATCCGGAATACACCCCGCGCCTGTTGCGTGAATTGCACGTAGACGGGTTGTTGGTCAACTATCGTTACGGCATTCCGTCACGCATGGTCGAGTTGATCGAAACGCATCACATGCCCGCGGTTTGGATTGGCGCCCCGCGTGACCACGATTGTGTGTTCCCTTGTGATCGAGAGGCTGCCCGGCAATTGACGCAGGGCATGCTGGACCTTGGGCATCGCCGCGTGGCGTACATTGATCGCCGCGATAAGGATTTTCATGCCAAGCGTCCAGCTCGTGTGGCGCGTGAAGCGGGTTACATCCAGGCGATGCGTCATGCCGGGGCAACGCATTACATCATCGAAGATAAGCACAGTGATGATATCAGTCAGTTGAGGGCATCTCTGGCTGAAGGGCGACCCACGGCGGTGGTTTGTCTGGATCAGCGTCTGGCCGAGCGCGCCTGGTTTGCGGCTCAACAATTGGCGTGGGAAGTTCCTGCGGATTTAAGCATCGCCACGTTCCATTACGGCACGCCGCAGATGGGACTGGTACGTTTTCGCGGTGCGGTCACCCCGCATGGCCAGGTCGGTGCGCATGCGGTGGAAATGCTGATGCAGAAGATTGCTGCTCCTAAGCATGATATTCCGCCGCTGATGGTGCAACACAGAATGGTCGACGGGGAAACGGCATGCCCACCCCGTTCAATGAATGAAGAGCGACGGCAGTAAATTTTCTTGGAGGATCTTGCGATGATTCGAATTCTGTCTGCAGTGTTATGTGTTGGTGTGCTGGCTTGGTCGGCCAGCGGTGCGGTGATCGGTACGTACACTTTCGACAACACCAACGGCGCCGGTGATGGCCCAGCCAACAAGACCATCGATGCTCAACCCGTCAATGCCACGTTCAGCGATGTGGTGGTTGTCGGTGTGTATGAAGATGTTCTGGGTAAAGGCGCGAGCAACGCCGATCGCCTGGCCACCGGTGGCCGCGGTGAACCTAATCAGTGGCCGACCGCAAGCCAGTCGTTCAACGCTGGCCAGTACGTGGGCTTTACGCTTTCCGCCGATGTTGGGTACCTTCTGGACTTGACTGAACTTTCGTTCGACTTTGGTCAAGCAAACCCGTACACCGGTGGCGGCGACTCGGATTGGTCACCCCGTGACATGAGCGTGATCGCCCGGACCAGCGCCGCTGGCACGTTCACCGAAATTTTCAATCTCGATGATCACGTTCAGGCTGTGGCCAACACGTTCACGACCTTCACGGTTGATCTGACCAGCCTGGCGGCCACCGATTACTACGAAGTTCGTTTCCGCGTGGCCGATCAGGATGCCGAACGCACCTCGCGTCTGGACAACATTGCCATCGATGCATCGGTCATCCCCGAACCGGCCAGCCTGGCGCTGTTGAGCCTTGGCGGTTTGGCGATGTTGAAGCGAGCAAGGCGCGCGTAAATCCCTACTGGACTCCGCTGTCGCGCGTAAGTATGTCCGTATTCCTCCTTTCCTCCGTATCGTGCGCCGCGCCACTTAACGGTGTCGCTGCGCTTTTTGGTGACGCTTCAACCGCCGATTACTAAGCGACGGCTAAGACGCAGAACTCTCTACGCTGGAGGCAGGAAAATCGCATGACTACCCATCGCATCACATTTGGGTTGATCGTGGTGATGGTGATGACGCTGAGCGGCGTCGCGCCGGCGCAATCGTGGAAGTTCGTTTCCACGCCGGACTTCCTCAACGTCGATGTTGGTGACCTGACCAAACTGCAGAACAACGGCAACTATCCTTACGGCACGCCCACCGGCAACAGCACCACCACCAAGTGGGATACCGCGGTGAACACCTTCCTCGACGCGATCCAGAACGAAAACCCGGACTATGTGAACGTGGCCGGTGATCTCGTCATGGCCCGGTGGTTTCAGGATGGTACACGCGACGGCGTGTTCGAAAAGAAACTCGGCACGTCCGGCTACAACACCCGTGACCTCACCACGGAAAACAACCGCATCGTCAACGCCACCGACTTCTATTACACCGAATGGAAAGATCGTTTCGACTCACGCGGTTTAACAACCTATGTGGCAGTGGGCGATCACGAATTGGGTGATGATTACAGTTGGGCCTCAAGCCGGCAGAACGACAGCTTCGGCAAGACCTACGGCCGCGAAACTATTCCCGTGCATCGCGACCAGTTCGCTTCGCACTTTGTCGACCCATTGTTCAGTAACCCGTCGAATCTCGCTACAGGGTCATCGCTCTACAACGGAAGACCTTCCGGGGGAGAACACCAGAGCACCGCGTATGCCGTGAAACACAAGAACACGTTGCTTGTGAACGTGGATGTGTTCAAGCAGGGAACTGATACGAGCAGCAACGTTGCGGTGACGGTGGCGGATGAACAACTCACCTGGCTTCAGGATACGCTGACTCTGGCAAATGCGGATCCGGACATCGACCACATTTTTGTGCAGGGGCATACGCCCACCCTGCAGCCGGTGGACAGGCGTGTGTCGGGCGGGCTGAAGATCAACGGTGGCGCGAACAGCGCGTTCTGGCAGACCCTCGAAACCATGGGGGTGGATGCCTACTTGGCCGGCGAGGTGCATGATGTGACCGTCAGCCGCGACAACCCCAACGACCAAATCATTCAGATCGCGCACGGCGGGATCATGGGTTTCCCCAACGCCAACACGTCTGACGATGGCAACTTCATCAGCTACATGGTGGGCGAGGTATTCGACGATCGTGTTGAACTGACCATGAAGAAACTGAACATGACCAACTTCGGCGGCGGTCAGTTCTATCAACCGGGTAACCCCGGTACGGCGCTGGTTAATGAGTTCGATATCTCCACCACGCCGACCGTCATGGGCACGGTGACCATCGACAAGACCACCAGCCAAACGCTTTATACCGGTGGCACGGGTGTGTTCAGCGCGCTGAATGACACCGTTCCCACGCAGCCACCGGTTCCGCTGGGCATGTACCACTTCGATAACACCAACGGCACCGCCGACGGCCTGTCGGAGAAAACGATTACAGATGGCACAAGCGGATTAACCTTCAACGATTTCATCGTATCAGGCGTCAATGAAGACCCTGGCGGCAAGGGGGCGAATAACGCCAACCGCCTGGCCACCAACTCAGGATGGGGCACGGGCAATCAGCAGTGGATCGCCAGCAGCTACATCGGTTTCACCGTCACCGCGAACAATGACCTGTTGATCGACCTCAATGAAATCAGTTTTGAAATCAATCGCGCCAACGGCACCAATTCACACCGCGATGGCCGCCTGCTCATCAGCAGCGATGGAGTGAACTTCACTACGTTCACGTTGTTCGAAGACCTGGTCACGTTCGACAATGTCAGCATGTCGACCGGTGGCAACGCCAGCACCTTCTTCACGATCGATCTGGATGCACTCGGCCTCGACCCCGCCGCCATGTGGGAATTCCGCTGGCAGTTTGCCCACACTGATGGTGTCGACCGTGTGATCCGCATCGACGAAGTGTCCCTGGTCGGTACGGCCATCCCCGAACCGGCCACGCTGCTACTGGTGGTGGGGGGGTGTATGGCCACCTGCCGCCGCAAGTAGTTTTGTAAGGTGGGTCAAGCGA
>JANQFT010000289.1 GCA_028277685.1 Phycisphaeraceae bacterium | reverse complement strand
TGAGGTATGAGGTATGAGGTATGAGGTATGAGGTATGAGGTATGAGGTATGAGGTATGAGGTATGAGGTATGAGGTATGAGGTATGAGGTATGAAGGATTATAGCTGCGGCGTCCGCGCCGCAATGATGATCCGCTCAAGCGGCATGTCATAATTCATAATTTAGGCTAAATTATTCAATGCTATCGGGTTTAGAGGGGGTGGCGTATGGCGTTGAGCGTGTGGGGTATGGGGTATGGGGTATGGGGTATGGGGTATGGGGTATGGGGTATGGGGTGCTGGTCCGCCGTAGCCTTGGCGAAGACGGATGGGATCTAAGTTCAGGGGGTGCGACGGACAGCGGAGGCCCAACAGGCCGTAGTCGTCCGTATCCCACACTCAACCGCGGACCACACGGACGACTGCGCTGCGCTTCGCTGTCCGTGGCACCCTGGCTTCGCATCGCGCAAAATACTTGCAGCTCGCCGTTCCTCCCCGGACAATACACCCATAATCGGGGCCACTTCTGCAGTAAGGGGTTTTGCCCGCCGCAGCTTCAACGAAGGCGGGATGGTGGTTCCAAGACAAAATGATTCGCCTGCCAAGCGCAGTCGAACGGTTGATTCGTTAACCGGAAGCCCCACACGGCCATGCGGGGCTAAGACAATACGAAAAGGTCTGAGTGCCACACAGTACCCGCCCCGGTGCTGTGTGTGACCAAAACCTGATACCAGCGTTACGACGCTAGCACATAGCACCCTTGAGGTTGCGATGTGGCACTCCGGCTCGTGACAATAGCAACTAAACCGTTGAGCAAGTAGCAAGCAATACTGCCGGGAAACGGAGTCGAATAACGTGAGCGACCTACCAGAGTACCACAAACCGAAGGTGTTCCTCGTCGACATGCCAGACACGTGTCGCGAGGTCCTTGCCCACTCCAGCTACACAGTTGCTACCGGCTCGTTTGGTCGCCCCTACCGTATCTCCAGGTCAAATGAATGCAGCCACGTGACTCTCGAGAGCACCAAACTACCAAACAAAGAGGAACAAGAAATCTGGGTCGTCAACACCCGTTGCCCGCCAGCGTCACCTTGTCCACCCAAAAACGAACCGGGAGAAGGCGTAAATACGTTCTGGCAGCAATGTCACCGCGGCAGTATTGACGGTCGACCTCTGGCAATGCACTTCGTTCGGGAAGATGTTGACCAGATCATGCGTCATGGGGGGTTCATTATCTTGCTGGCCGATGCAAGATACGACATAACTTATGCTCGCGGTTCGAAACACCAGTATGAAGGGTTCCGCGTCGATGGCGATGATCAGTATTCAAGCTGGGGGTTCTGCGAGCTACTTGATCGGCTAAGAACAACCGAAGCCCGTGGTGAGGAGATCAGCTGGCAAAAGAACGAGCTTGCCAGCCTGCTTAGTCGCGCTGCAAAAGGCGCACATTTCACCTGTGTTTTCGAGCCAGGATACTTGGGCGATCCGTGGAAGCCCTTAGCGCGAAACAAGTTCAACCAAGTGGTCGCAGCCCTCCTCACCGATGACGATGGAACACCGTTGACGCTTGTCCTCCCCCAAATGCCGAACATTCATGATGTATTGGTTGAGCTATTGGAGCGGTGGGTTTGCGAGTGGAAACCGGCGTTGTTTCCACATCACGAAGGGAAGAAATGGGTTCATCGACCCGAATACGAAGTGCCAGCCGTGCTTGATCTACAGCGGCAAGTCCAAAAAGTGGAGGAGGAGGCACGACAGCGAGTCAAGGACCTTGTGCAAAAGATCGACGAGATACGATCAGAGAATCAAGACTGTTACACGTTGCTGAACGGTACCGGCACGGAGCTGGTGGAAGCGGTGATACGATCACTGTCTAAGCTGGGGTTCAAACGGGTTGTTGATGTCGATAAGCAAGAGAAGGAAAAGGCTAACGGCGGTACTCTTCGCGAAGATCTGCAGATACTTGACGACCAGATCGCTTTGATCGTAGACGTCAAGGGGGTCAATGGCCATCCAGAAGATGCTGAAGCTACACAGTCAGAAAAACACGCTTTGATGCGGTCACGTGAGTTCAAGGGAGAAGTCAAGCCGCTGACAATAATCAACCACCAGCGCAATATACCACCGCATGAACGAGATCAAAAAGCGTACAGAGACGAGATAATTCAAAACGCAGTTCAAACCGAACTCGGGCTCATGACTACTTGGGATCTATTCAAGCTGCTACGTAACAAGGAGCTACTTGGCTGGCGTTTCGAACACATCAAGCCCATCTTCTACAGGTCCGGACGGATCGACCCGGTACCACATCACTACCGTCCTCTGGGTAAGATCGCACACACGTGGGAGCACTCCTTCGGGTTAGTGCCTTTGCTGCCTGTGTCGGTCGGAGACAGATTGGCGGTCGAGTCAGGTGACACATTCGCGGAGATCACCGTTGACTCAATCCGCGTCGATGATGAGGAGCGCAATGACGCAGATGCCGACTCCAATTGCGGTATCGCATGCAACGGTGCATCAAAGAGTTTCAAGATAGACGCTCGAATTTATTTGATCGAGCAAGATGGAGAAGACCACAATTAATAACCGTGGCCAGGGTGCCACGGACAGCGCGTAAGGTGGGTCGAGCGACTTGTCCGTCGTAGCCTTGGCGAAGGCGGAAGCGGACCCACCAGGATGAAATCGCGACGCAGATATGGTGGGTTACGCTCGAGGACTCGCTAACCCACCCTACTTACTACTTACTGCACGGACGACTGCGCTGCGCTTCGCTGTCCGTGGCACCCGGCAACCCCATCCCGCGCGAAGCCGAAGAAGACGACAACCCCCTCGCCATGAGCGATGAGGAACAGGACCGCTTCTACGGTATGAAATAAAACACCGACAACTGTTGTTTCCCCCAAAGCCCACGCATGGCTATGCGTGGGCTTTTTCAATATCAAAACTTCACGCAGCTCTACGTCGCAACACCCCAACCGCTCCCAGACCTATCAACAGCGCCGTCACCGGTTCGGGGATCGCCTGGTAATCAACGGTGACCGCATCGATCGCACCATAGAACGCGCGGCTGCTGTCGGCCTTGGTCCAGTCGGCGGCCCAAATCAACTGCTGGCCAATCAACGGGGCGCCCGCTTCGACAACGTACTGCACGATGACCTGCTGCCATGCGGCGGCATCGGGTGAAGCAGAATCAACATACGCCCGGATGACCTGAGCGCCGGTCAGTTCATGGCCACCGACCGTTTGCAGCCGCGCCACGAACGTGGTGAAGCCATCGCGACCGATATCACCATCGCCCACATGCACAGTTAGCGTATAAACACCGGGCTGAATAATCTGCTGCTCATCGAAGCTGTCGGCCAATTCAATCGAACCACTTTCCGCGGCCGTGCCACTGCTTGAAAACGAGATGAAGTGATCACCTGCTACAGCAGTCAGGCCCTGGTCACCACTGTTTCGGGTAAAGCCGGCTGGGCCGTTGTGGTTGTAGTCGTTGATGTCTTCCACGGCGTCGGACAGATCGATTGCCGTAGGAAACGTGATGAACTGGACTGAATGCAGATGAATGATTTCGTGGCCGGTTCGATTGTCTGCGCCAAGCCGGGATGTGTGGATGTCCGCAATGCCATCACCCGTCACATCAACGAACTGCTTCACGCCCGCCGCGCCGTTCGGCAGCGCAGCCGACGGATCGATATCCCAACCAGTTCCGGGCTGATTGGCGGCAAGCATGTTCCCTGCCGCGTCGAACACTTGGAAACCTGCGCTGGGATTCTCACCGGTGTTGGCGATGATCTCAAGATCGGCATCGCCATACAGATCGGCCACACCAATCTGTCCACCGTTGATGCCTGCAACCTGCTTGACGAAGACCGGATTCAGCGTGCCATCGAGCAACCCGATGGTGCCGTTGTTTTCCAGGCCGAAGGCGATTTCCAATCCCGGTGTGCCCGGCAGGATATCTGCCACCGCGGGGTTGGCTCCGCCAGCCGCAGCTTCATACTTACGGAGCAGGTTGCCGTTCATGTCGTAAAGCGCGAATTCATCACCCTCGCCGACGGAGTTGTTGTTGTCATCAACGAATGTGAGTAGTTCATTACCCGCATGCGTGGGGTCGATGTCTGCGATGGTTGCCAGGTCGACATGCGTATGGGTGCTGTTGATCTGAAACCTGAGCGAGCCATCCGCTGAACGCACCTGAATGTTGCCGTTGTTATTGTTGAGGACAATCTCGTCCGTACCATTGCCGGTTAAATCGCCGGCAGCCAGAATCTGCTCGTGCTGGTTGTAGGCAATGGGCCAGTTGGGAATCAGGTTGCCGCTGGCATAATCGAGAATACCCACCTGCGTGCTGGTGCCGAACACAGCCCCAAGGCTTGAACTTTCGATGGCTGCCAGCTGACCACTGACTTTATGCGTCCAGCGCGTTGTGCCATCGTTCAGATTCAAACCATAGACGGTGTCGGTGTGCCGGCTGCCGTAGACGATCAGGTTCTCGCTGGCGATGGTCTTGGCGTAATAGGCGAGTTTGCTGGAAGTGGTATCGATCGTGTTTCGCCACACTTCGGTGCCGTCAAATTCCAGCGCGACAAAATCGAGCGCCGAACCGATGTTTGTCACCAGTTCATTCTGGCCGTCACCATCAACATCATGAAACGCGCGCAGCCCCGAATGACCGCCTGCGCCGTACAGCGCCTGCATATCCCAGGTGTTGGTTAACGAGAACACCGGATATGTCTGTTGCGCGGTCGCCGCGGCTGCGCTGATCAACAAACAACATGCAACCGTCGTGAAGTGAGAAACCATTAAGCGTGAGAAGGGCATGCGATCATTCTCCAAAGTAGGACTCGTGCACGGTCCCTCTCTCTTCTGATCTGACGGGGCAAACAACCTGAGGTCAGTTTTCCGCCAACGGTAAAGATTCAAAAGTCCGCAAGTCAGCTTGATACAACTGACATGCACCCGAACTATCGGAGGTAAACAGCACACTGGCACCGTCAGGACTGAACCTTGGGTGCGGATGCGAGAACTGCGTCTTCATACTGCTGCGATGCGTGGTGAGAATGCGAGGCTGAGCATATTCCTGGCCCTGCCATTGCCACAGGCGAATCACGCCGCCACCATCTCCGACAATCAACTCGCGATCCTGCGAGAACACGTGGCCGGTATGGCCGGTGCATTTCGCTTCGACGTGCTGGGTATCGTCATAACGCGCATGACCAAAGAAGTGATGACCATCCGATGTTGAGCCGTGGTAACCAATGGTCAGGCCATCGGCGTACCAGTATTCGTGCCCCACAGTTTCGCCTGCCACAGGGTGCCTGACCTGCCAGGCCTGCCCGGTGGCGATATCTAACATCCAGATGCGGTTGATGACTTGCGCCCATGGACCTTCGTGGCAGAACGTCAACAAATGAGACTGCGTGGGCGAAGTGTTCACATGACCGATCCACGCCTTTTCGTGCCACACGCAACTGGCACCATCGCCATTGGTGGCAATGTGCATGATGCGGCTTTCTGGCTTCGCTTCAAAAATCTCGCGAAAGCCCACGTACCCGCGATGCAGGTCAATGCGTAACTGATCTGACAAATCCTGCCAGATGCCCGCACACACATGCTTGCCGTCGGCCGTACAACTGAGCATCGAGGAAATGAAACCGGTCGGCATGACCCACAAGGTGCGCGACTCATAGGTGTACAGGTCGATCGCACGCATCTCGCGGCCGTACCAGAAATACGCTTCGGGCTTAACGGGATTCACCGACACACTGAAGAACTCAACTTCGCACGCACCATCAAGGGCAGGCAAGTCTGTCAGTTGCGTTATCTCACCCGAAGCCAGGTCGAGTGAATACAGGTTCCAGCACCCTTCACGATGCCGACCGAACAACAGTTTGCCGCCGTCGTCATACCAACCGTTGTTGGTGAAGTAGGGATGGTGACTGTCGCCATCGCCAGCCGTCCACTGTCGCACCTGTACTCCGGTCAGGGGGTCGAGGTGATCAGAAAATTCCGGCGCAAACACCCTGGACACACTCACAGCATCACTCCTTCAGCATTGAGCGCAAGTCAGAAAATGCTGCCGCAGGCTGGTTCACAGACTGCGGCAACGAGGTGGATTAGAAAAATATTCAGCGACGACGACGCGCAATCATCAAACCACCCAATCCGATCAGTGCCAGCGACGCTGGCTCGGGGATGATTTGCAGGTCGTCAGCCTGCGTGGTACCCGTGCCGGTGCTGCGCGCGTTGCCGTTGAAGTAGCCGACCGCTGCCACGCCGGTGATCGTGGCCGAGTCGAAGGTGTTGCCATCGAACGCGGTGTAATCAGTTCCGTTGCTCGAGAACGAGAAGTCGAGCGTTGTGGCGTCGGTACGTGTGATGCGCAGCCAGTACCACGTGTCGGGCAGGATTGTCACCGAGGTCATCACCGACTGCCCGGTTCCCACCTGCACCGCGACCTGGCCGTTGCTCGAGGTGCGTGCGTCGATCATGAGCGCCACCAGGTTGCTCCGGTCGGCGGGCGTTTCGCTGCCCTGGTCGATCGCCAGGCCGATGAACAACTGCGAATTCTCGCCGCCGGTGTTGTTGGTGCGCACCTTCGACTGCATGTACTCACCAACACCCAACGTGACATCATCGCGCAAGAGCATTGTTTGCTGCGCGTTGCCGTTCGCCCCGGTGAAGCTGTGGGTCAACGTGCCATCGTTGGTGGTAGTGTCGTAACTGACGGTCGCGCCCGCGCCCTGGCTCAACACCAGGTTCTGGTTCCATTCGCTGCTGAGCGTGTCGTTTTCAAAATCGTCCACGATTGCCGCGAGGCCCGGGCTGGCCAAGCCGGCAATCACACCTGCGATCACCCATCTGTGCAGACTCATAGCAAGTCCTCCTAAAAGCGGGATATTCAAACGTCCTCCGCCATCCGCAAAACATTTGGGATGACATCGGTCAGGTCCTTCGCCGTTCCCTCGACAAGCTGCACCGCAAGCGCGGCTGAACGCCGCCCCATCTCTTCCACCGGCAGCATGACAATCGGAGGAACATAATCCCGAAAAATCGCTCGATAATTGGCAATATCCTGGTCGATCATCACCACGCCCAGATCATCCGGTACACGCAAGCCTTCATCGACCAAAGGTTTGAACATATCCGCGACGCCGGCACCTGCTACAAGCAGGGCATCGGGTTTCTGTTCATCCAGGTATTGACGCAAGGCCACATAGTTATCACCGTGTCCGTCCGGTCGCACCCAATGAATCAGACGCGCATCATGTGCGATACCCGCATCGGTCAGGGCATCCTGGTAGCCGCGCATGCGACCAAACGTGTAAGGCTTGCTGATGGTTGGAATCATCAGGCCGACGCGTTGGTAGCCGGCTTCGATCAGATGTTGCGTGCCGATGCATGCGCCTTGCACCGCATCCGGATAGACCGAAGGCAGGCCAAGCTCCGCAAACTCACCACTGGCCATCACGCAATGGATGCCAAGTCGCTTCGCTTCCTGCACGACCATGATGTTGCCCAAGTAGGCGCGGATGCAGACCATCGCATCCGGCTGACTGCGCACCAATCGGCGGCGCAGCGCATCGATGTCCGGCGTTTCCTGCCCAATGAATTCGATGGACATATCCAATTCACCGGCGGCATCATTCAGTCCGGCAAGCACACCACTGGCGATCCAATCCGGCTTGGAGACATCTCGCCCCAGCGGAAGCACCAGGGCGGCCAAGCGAATACCGTTACGCAACTCGGGCTGCCCGGAAACGCCCGCCTTGGGTGTTGACTTGGGCCGTGCAGGTTGAACGCCTTGGCCAAGCCCCAGCCGCGGTCCCACAAACGTGCCCTGACCGGGACGCCGTTCAAGCCAACCTTCACGACACAAAGGCTCCAACGCCTTTCGGACGGTGGGCCTGGTGACTTGCGCCTGCGCGGCCAGTTGATACTCCGAAGGAAAGCTCGATCCCGCATCCGGCCGCTCGCGCTGCAGATACTCCAGGATCTGGCGACGCAGGGCAGCACTGGCGCGATGAGCAGGCAGTTCAGCAGAGATGGAGAAAGCACGACTCATACATTTACCAGTAGTATACCAGTATATATACAACACATAATCACATTTTTAAGCATTTATTTAAATAAATTGAACACCACACCCGATAACGCCCAGCGGATAACACCATTTAAATTTTTACCGGTAAATATTTCAAAGACATGCCACACGACCGACTCAAACACAGATGACCGCGCCTGGTTGCGCCTCACACTCCCAGGCAAGTCCGGGGTTTGGGGTTTGGGGTTTGGGGTTTGGGGGCGGGTGCCACGGCTTGACCGTCTTCGGCAAGCCGTGTGAACGACCCAGACACCGCACCCGGCAGAGAAGAGAGAAGAGTAGACAGGATGAACAGGATGAACGGGATGGTTGAATCAGAATGATCCTGTCCATCCTGTTCATCCTGTCTACTCTCCTTCTTCACCGGCATGCGTCAACAGCGAGGGTGCCATGGTTTGTGAGATCCCCACCAAGACTGCGCCATGGTGGGGCTTTGTGGTGAATAGGATCTTAACGGGATGATTCAGACTGACCCAACTACCCGTCATTGACATGCGCAAGGTGGGTGTGCAAACTTACAGGGTAAAGGGAAATCTGGCGGTCCCACGGAACAAGTTGGTCGTCCGCCAGGGTGGTGAAGCAGTTCAAACACACAACCCCGTTCTGTAGTTCTTCGGGGACGACAGCACGCCAGATGTGATCTGGAACATGGAAGCCAACGGGGTTGTCCCGAAAGCAGATCTTGCACTTTTCACGAGTAAGGAGCGTTACCATGAAGTATCGCCGCCGCAAGGGTAATGACACTTGGCACTTCTGCACCAAATGCTCGAACTGGCCGACTGCCAACTACGAAAAACGCACCGGCAAACCGACCACCGGCGAACTGTGCAATGAGTGCCAGGCCAAACATAAAGATGGCACATGCACGAAGAAACATTAGATAGCCGGGTAAGCAAGCAGGACCTCCCAAAATGGGGCTGGCAATCGTCAGCCCCGTTTTTCGTATCGTCGGCATGAGCGGGGATGAACTTAATCACCGTCTCTTTTCATCATGACCCACAGCCAGACAGATTGTCCGGGCAGGCCCGGACCTACGGATCTTCTCCCCATACGCCACACGCTGAACGCAGGGAATCCTCACCAAGGTTGCACCATGGTGGGGCTTTGCTGCGTCATGGTGGGAGTTTGGACTTGATCATCCCTGCCACACCCCTTACGCTGCGCGGCCAACCTTACGGAGCAGAATTCACATGGCGAAGCGAGTGATCATCATTGGCGCGGGTGCGATTCTCAATGCGTGGCACAAGCCGTTGAAGGCGGAGGGGGTCGAGGTGGCGGCAGTGGTTGACCTGAACAAGGCTGCGGCGGAAGCAAAGATTGCCAAGTTCGAATTTGAGGGCGCCAAAGCGCACGACGATCTGGGCACGGCCATCGCCGAATCCAACGCCGACTTCGCCGTCGATCTCACCACGCCCAATGCCCACTGCAAGGTGGTGTGCCAGTCGCTGGAAGCCGGCCTTGACGTGATCGGTGAAAAGCCGATGAGCGAAACGCTCGACCAGGCGCGCAAGATGGTGGCCACCGCCGACCAGACCGGCAGGCTGTACATGGTCAGCCAGTCGCGGCGATATGTGGATGCCCATCAGCAGATCGCCGCCACGGTGAAGGCGGGCAAGATCGGCCGCATCACCAGCATGCACTGCGACTTTTTCATGGGTTGCCACTTCGGCGGGTTCAGGGATGAGATGGATCACGTGCTTGTCAATGACATGTCGATTCACCACTTTGACCTGGCAAGACTGTTTGTGGATGCCGATCCGGTGAGTGTGTTTGCCGAGGAATATGTGCCTGCCGAATCATGGTATCGCGATGGCCCCAATGCCAATTGCCTGTTCACGATGACCGATGACATTCGCTTTACTTACCGTGGTTCATGGTGTGCTGAGGGCATGCACACCTCGTGGCACGGCAACTGGCGCATCATCGGCACCAAGGGAACAATCACCTATGAAAACGACCAGGCCCCGCGCGGTCAGATCGTGGTGAGTGAGGAAGGCTTCAACCGCCCGCTTGGTGACGTCACTTTGGCAGCAGCGCCTGAATTGGCTGGCGGCCAACACGGCGCGCTGCAGGAATTCCTCAGCGCGATTGACGGCGGACCCACGCCGCAGGGCGAATGCCATGACAACATCAAGTCGATGGCGATGGTCGATTACGCGGTGCAGTCGGCTGAATCCGGGCAGCGCGTGGAAGTGACGATCTGATTGATTGAACCGCAGAGGCGCAGAGAAGAGTAGACAGGATGAACAGGATGGACTGGATCATTCTGATTCAACCATCCCGTTCATCCTGTTCATCCTGTCTACTCTCTATTTTTCACCGTCATCCGCCAGCAACGGTGGATGCGTTGGTTACGGAAGTCATCCGGCACTGTCTGCTTGCTGATCTCGCGCACATCGAGCGTGTTCAATGCGGCTTCATCCAACTTGAAGCGGCGGAAGTTTGTACTGAAATAGATCTGGCCGCCGACCGACATCAACTTGGCTACTCCATTGATCAGCTCCGCATGGCAGCGTTGCACATCCCAATCGTCATCGGTGGTTTTGCTGTTGCTGAACGTGGGCGGGTCGATGACGACCAGGTCGTAGTGTTCACCGTGCTGGTGGCTGGCGACAAACTGCATGACATCGGCGCGGACGCCACGGTGCTGCTCACCCGTAAAACCGTTCAGGTTGAAGTTCGCTTTCGCCCAGTCAAGGTAGGTGTTCGACAGGTCGACTGAAGTGGTGCTTTTTGCACCGCCGGCCGCAGCATACACACTGAACGCGCCGGTGTAACAGAACAGGTTCAGCACGCGCAAGCCGCTTGCGGCTTCGCGCACCATCGATCGCGTGATGCGATGATCCAAAAACAAACCGGTATCCACGTAGTCACTCAGGTTCACGATGAACTTCAGTCCCCCTTCCTGCACGTTGAGCGTGTAGCTCTCATCGCCGTAGGTTTCGTGTTGCGTGGTGCCGCGTTGCCGTTTGCGATACTTGCAGAACACCTTCCGGGGGTCGACATCGAGCGCCTCAGCGGCAGTGGTTTTCATCAGTTCGAGCCAGGCTTCATGCTGGGCGGGCGTGTGTTCGTTGGGGCGTTCGTATTCGCCGATGTGCAGGTGATCTTCATACCGATCCACGATCAACGGCACGTCCGGCACATCACGCTCATACAAACGAAAACAAGTGATGCCCTGTTTGGTGGGCCAACGTCGCAGGTGGCGTGCGCGGTTCTTCAGGCGGTTGGCGAATTCTTTGGCCTGGCGATCGCTGCCGGAGGGCAGGCCGCCGAAGGCGGGAGTGATGTCAGTGCGGAGTGTGGAGTGCGGCGTGCGGAGTTGATTGGGAGGCGGACCATGAAACTGGTAGTACGTGCACTCGATGCGGCCGTTGTAGAGTTTGCGGCGGCGGTCGGCCTTTTGCCCCACGGTCTTTTCGAATTCCGGGAACGCGGTGAGGATGAAGTGCGACCACGTGGGCAGGCCCCGGAAGATCGTCGGCATCTGGTCATACAGTTCGACGAGTTTGCGGGGGTCGCCGAGGCGCTGGCCGTATGGCGGGTTGGTGATGATGCAACCGAACTCGCGCTTGCTGGATAGTTCACCGAACGCGCGTTGCTGGAAGTGAATGTCATCCGCCACGCCGGCCTGCTTGGCGTGGTACCGCGCAAGGCTGAGCGTTTCGTCACTGGCATCATACGCTTCGATGCGCAGCGGCAATCCAGACTCCACCAGCCGCTCAGCGGCTTCGCGTTCCGCTGTCCACATCTCTTTCGGAATCCGCGTCCACCCTTCCGCGGCAAACGTGCGGTTGATGCCGGGTGCAATGTTGCGTCCGATCATGGCCGCTTCAATCGCGATGGTGCCGGTGCCGCAGAAGGGATCGATCATCAGGCGATCGGGTTTCCAGAAACTCAACTGCACCAAGGCTGCGGCAAGCGTTTCACGGATCGGCGCTTCGCCGGATAATTTCCGGTAGCCGCGTTGATGCAGGCCGACGCCGGACGTGTCGAGCGTGAGCGTGAGTTCACCGTTCAGCAAGCCCGCTTCGATGGTGAACGGTGCGCCGGTTTCAGGCAGGTCGTTCACGCGGTGCGCTTCGCGGAGTTTTTCGACGATCGCTTTTTTCACCACGCCCTGCACCGCCGGCACGCTGGAAAGCTGACTTTTGATCGACCGGCCGTTCACCGGAAACTTTGCGTCCGCCGGCAACCATTCATGCCACGGCAATGCTTTGGTGCCGTCGAACAGTTGATCGAAATCGCGTGCTTCAAAGTGACCGAG
>JANQFT010000263.1 GCA_028277685.1 Phycisphaeraceae bacterium | reverse complement strand
TGCGTTTGAGTGATGCGGATGCTGCGGCATTCGCGGTGGCCGGTGTTGAAGATGACAACACGCTTATTTTAACGCTGCCGCCGACGCATCTTGCAGGTTCATCAAATCTCACATTGCAGCGGCGCACGTTCACGCCGCAGCGCGACACCGTGCATGAGCAGTTGATGCGCTGCATCGGCATCGATCCGGATGGCGATGACCTGGATGAGTCGGCGGTGATTTCCGTCAGCCTGATGAAACGGCTGGAGGTGCTGGGCACGTTGTGGCGGGCGTACAGCGCGGCTCACACGCTTGTTGGCGATAACAGCGTGATCGAGGCGAAGGCAGCCCAGTATGGTCGCCACTTCAATCGGGCGTTGGCGGGGGCGGTGGTGTTGATCGATACCACCGGTGATGGCGTGGCTGACGTGCAACGCATGCCCGGTGTTGGCCGGCTGGTGAGAAGCTGAGGAGCAGATCGATGAGTCGTTACAGATCAAAAGACCTGTTTGGTTCCGGCCCGCATCAGTTCCATGTGGGTGGACTGTCAGAACGCCACGAAGTGCATGAATTGCCGGGTTCGGATGGTGCGCGCGTGACGGCATTGGGACGCGGGCTGCGCAAGATCGAACAAACAGGTTTTCTGCTGGCCGATGACCATGCGGGCATCGGGAAGCAGATTGAGGCCATCGAACAAATGGTTGATGGTGTAACGGGTGATCTGGTTGACGATACGGGTCGCACGCATGTCGCCGTCATGTTGGTGGCATTCAAGCCGCAACCGGCGCATCGGTTAGGTGCACGGTGGGCGGTGGAATACAACGCTGAATATCTGCAGCTACAACCAGGGGGATGATCATGTTGGCACCGACGCAAGACATCTTCACCCACGTTCTGCTGCGTGCAGCGATCGATCACTCAAATCATGCGCTGCTGAGCTGGCGCTCGCACGGGCAGGGCAATCGACTGGTGCAGGTGTACGTCGATGGACAGCGATACGACGTGACAACCCGCGCATCACAGCAGCACATGTGGCTGCATGTTGATCGTACAAGGAGCGTTCGTGTCGAGTTGCTGGCGGTCGATCGACAGGAAGCGTGGCGCGACCATCGCATGCTCCTCAAGGGATGGTCGCCGGCGATTTGCAGTCATGCATCGCTGGCGATGGCACGTGATGAACGATTGCCGATTGATAGCCGCGTGATCGTGAAGGTGGATGATCAGGATGAGCCGGCGATGGCTTTGTGGACGGACGCTGATGCACGTGCAGGCTTCGGTGGTTTGCACGGTTTAGGCGAGTTTGGTCGTGACCATGCCACCGCGCCAGGCTTGGGAATCGGTGAATTCGGTTTCGGTCCGATAGGGTACGGGGGCAGCGCCTGGCAGTGGGAGCGGGATGATCTTGCCGCGGGTGAGCACGAACTGTCGGTACGTGTTTTTGATGCGGTGGACATCGTTGCCGCTGAGCTGGAACAAACCCGGCAGGTCACGATCACATCATTGCCGGACCCAGCCCACTCTGCGCGGAGCGATTCAAATTTCGAACTGACCTGGAAGGCGTCATCCAACCGCAGTCGCGGCGAAACAAGGAGAAAGATATGACAGAACGATACCCTGACGATGCTGCACTGCTGGCGCTCGGCGCCGATGCGGAAACTGGCGTTGAGTACATTCCCACGGGCCTGAGTCCGTACTACCTGGAGTTCCGCAAACTCATCCATCGCCTGTTGCTGTCGGCCCACCGTGCGAATGATCTGCGGGTGTTCCAGGAAGATGATCTGACCGTTGGCGTGCGGGGCGGGCGATGCGTGATCGGTGACACCGCCATCACCTTCGAAGGCTCTACCGGACTTACCGTAGAGAACAACGCCACCACATCCATCTGGCTTGATGATGCCGGCACCGTGCAGACAAGTACCGCGGGCCTTCCCGATGATCGCACAACCTTCATTCCGCTGGCGGAAGTGATTGCCGAAGCCGGCGCGATCACCACACTGGTCGATCGCAGAGGCGAGGCGTTCCTGCGCGCGGTCGATCTTGTGTCGCTGGGCGTGAATGCATCGGCTGGTGAAATCAACCAGGCGATGATGGGCATCCATGCCACGGTTAATAGTGCAGCATTGAACACACTGACCGGGGGCGGCGTGGCGGATACTGAACACCGCCATGAATCCATCAGCACGGATGAGGATGCGGAGACCTCATTCCGCCTGACTAATGTGAATACCGGGGCTTCGGCCAACGTCGCGCTGGCGTTCGATCTTCCAATGCTGCTGCCATACAGCACGGTTCTTGCCCCGGATGTTTCAACCGGTTGGCTGCAACAACGATTCGGCAGTCAAACCTATGCTTTGCTCGGAGCAACATCCCTGCAGTACGCGCACGAAGGTGACCTGAATGCTACGCAAACAGACAAACTGATGGGTACGGTTCCGATCGATGGCACCATCAGCGATGTCATCCTCACCATTGGCAGCAACATCGAATCCGATACCGCAAGCGATGGACTCTCTGCCACTGTAAGAGTGAACGGGGCCGTCGTGACTTCCACGCCGCCTGCCATCACCAATGCAACAGGCACAGGATTTCGCAGCACGGCACAGGGAGATGGCACCGCTGCTGTGGTGGTGAGTGATGGCACCGAGCAAGTGAGCAAAGGCGATGTGCTGACGGTTGACCTGACGCGCAACGTCACGGGAACGGTAAGCAATGAAGCCTCGAACATCGTCGTGCAAGTGGTGGTACGTGGGAGTCAACCCGAATGAGCGCTGTGTTGAAGCATATTGATTTTGAAGTGCCCAACTGGGGTGAATTCGACGCTGGGCCACAAGTGAGGCCTGGTTACTACAACGAAGTCTTGGCCGACCGGCCCCTTGCCTATTGGCGACTTGGCGAAAGCCGCGGCCCGATCGCGATCGATGAAATGGGGCATTGCCACGGCACATACCAGGGCGGCATCAGTCATGCCACAGAGGGAGCACTCGCGTTTGATCACGACCGCTCTGTGCAATTCGATGGCTCCACCGGGTACATCGATGCGGGTAACGTTTCATTGCTTTCCGGCAGTACTGCTTGCTCCATTGAATTCTGGTTGTACCAGGACGGTCCCAGCATCACATCAGATGGCGTGATCATGATGGAATGGGCGAACGGGCAGGCCGGTTGGCTGCTGTGGGTCGATCAAACAGGTTGGATTTCAGGGGCGCAGAACACGCTGACCTTTGTTCCTTCGCAACTGGATGTCCCTGCCGTTCGACTCGAAGGGCCGACCGACCTGATTCGACCGAACATGTGGGATCACTTTGTCTGTACGTTTCAGGGGGGTGAGTACCTGCGGATCTACCGCAACACGCAGCTCATGGCCGAACTGGCGAGCAACGTTATCCCCAGCATGCCCATCGCGCCACGGCCATTGTTGATCGGCAAAACGAATGGCAGCCTTGGTTATCTCAAAGGCCGCCTCGACGAATTGGCCGTGTATGACCTGGCGCTTACTCCGGATCGCATTGCCGCGCACTACAACGCTGGAGCAGGTCGATGAGCACCACCCTCATTCAATCAACCGGGACGGCATTTCCGGATCGCCCATCAACCGCGGGCGTGGGACTGGCGGTGGTATGCACCGGGGGAGATGGCGGGGCGGTCCTGCAGCATCAATGTGATGTGCTCTCGCCGGCCACTCATTTCAGATTCATGATGTCGCCCCATACGCTGCAGGGTGGTCGTGTCGTGTGCGCACGTGGTGGTGATACCAATGGCGATGAAACTTTTCGCGTCACGCTCGACATGGATGCATCGTCAGTCACGATTGAT
>JANQFT010000261.1 GCA_028277685.1 Phycisphaeraceae bacterium | reverse complement strand
TCATGTCGGCGGGCATGCCACCGGCTTCAACATCGCTCAGTGCACTGGGGGCAGATTCCACGCCACCGGCAGCATCGAAAATACCATCGAAACCACTTCCGCTGGATACCTTCGCATCGCTGCCAGTGCCCGCGGGATAGATTTCTTCAAGCAGTTCGGCTCCGAGCGAGGTGTCATCGCTTTCACGCGTGAGGTCCAGCAGACCCGAACCACTGCCAACGGATTCAAGTGCCAGATCTTCGTCGCCACCCACGTTGCCGCTGACAACCGTCTGGGCCAGGGGGTCGGCGGCATCCACTTCGTCGGCATCGAACACACTGATGCCGGTGGCGCCCTTGTCAGGCTTTGCGGGTTTACTGTGATCGCTTTCGATGGCGGCATCGAGATCGATCGCATCGGTTTCACCATTGGTGTCGGGCAGGGAAATGGATTCACTGGCATCGCTGCTGCCGCCGCTCATCGCGTCGATCTGGTCGCGTTTGAACATGACCTTGTCGCGATCGCGGAACTGTTGCAGCTTACCGCCTTCGGCCATGGCTTTGATTTCGTCAACGCCAACGCCCAGTTTCTCCGCCGCCTCTTCGATGCTGTAAAACATTTTGCTGGCCATGATGTACCTCCGGCTGCGCTTGACCAAGAAGCCCGCAGTCAACATATCCACGCCGCTTGTTCACCGGACCGCGGCACAGATGGCCTGTTGGCGAATGGTCCGTAACGCTATACGCTACCGCATCTTGACTATGCTGACAAGCACAGCCCGACACCAGCCGGCCCCACGCGGATCGATGATCGACCGCCTGCTGCTGCGCCTGCCCAACCTGCCGGAATCCCTTGAAAACCTGGTCATCTGGCACGTGAGCGATCTGCACGTGACCCGCTGGCGCAAACGGTACGCCCAACTCATTCGTGAGTTGGCCGACTTGCCACAGCCTGATCTGCTGGCCCTGACCGGCGACTACATGACCCATCAAGGTGACGAGCCGGCCGCGATGAACGTGCTGGAACAACTGTTTGAGAATATTGCTCCGAAAATAATCACGTTGGGCGTGTTTGGTAATCACGATACGAATGAGTTTCGTCAGCAAGCGGCCGGTCTGCCGGTGCACTGGCTCAGCGCGGACCGCCCCTGGCGGCAGAATGAGTTGTGTGTGCTGGGGTGCGATTGCGCGGCCGGCACGTACGACAGTGATTTGCTCGAAACCTTGATCCACTGCCCGCCTGATGCGGAGCATGGCTTTCGCTTGTTGCTGATGCACATGCCGATGTGGTTCACATGTGCCGCTGATGCCGGGGTGGACCTGATGCTGTGCGGCCACACCCACGGCGGACAGTGTCGCCTGCCCGGGCGCATCATGCTTCACGGGGGTGAGGGGGGTTGGCCCTTGCGGCTAGGCACCGGTGTGCTGGCAATGCGCCAGGCACGCTGTGTGATCAGCCGCGGCCTGGGTGAATCAAAGATGGATCACCTTCGGTTTCTGTGCCCGCCGCATGCGGTGGTGATCACCCTGCAGCGCGATGATGACCCCCCACCACCAATCACCGAACCGCGCGTGATTGTGCGGTGGTAACTTTTACAGTTCGCGCAGGTACAAAAACGCCTCGGCGGCATGCCATGTATGCGGGCCTGACCATTTCGCATGCACCGCTGCCTCTGAAACGATCGACATGGCAGGATAATCCGCAGCGCTTGCGCGTGCTTCCCACGTGAGCGGCGGCAAGTCGGCCAACAGTTCCATCGGCGGCGGATCGCCGTGAAAATGATTCATCGCCCACGTGAGATACGGATAAGGTTCGCTCGGCGCGCGACGTTCGCCTTGCACGTGCTCATCTTTGTAGTCCCACCAGAACAATTCGCTGTATTCATCCACCACGGATGGAATGGGCCAGGCGGCGTCGTCAAGGCCCAGGGCGCGCAGGCCGAACTTCATCCACTTGGTTTGGTAGACAGGGCGCGGTTTGCCGTCCGTTTTGCCGTGCAGGTAACCGTTGCTGTCGCGGCGGCGTTCGGCTTCATCGATGATCGGCTGAACCATTTTGTGGTTTTTGCCGGACGTGAGTGAGATGGCGTACAGCGCCTGACCGAAGTTATCTGGTTCGTCGCATCCGTTGTTGTGGTCGTAGGGATCGTCGATCGTTTCTACCCACGGTGCGATCAGATGCAGGTTGTCTGTTTGCTGCAGGCACATGGCGACCATCGCGGCATCGCGATACCACGCTTTGCGATACACCAGCACGTTGGGTACGGGCTGTCCATCCAGCGTGAACTGGGTGAGCAGTTCGTGATGCAGCCAGCGGAGTTGCTTTGCGTAGGTGGAGCCGTCGAACGTGGGCATGTTGACCGG
>JANQFT010000077.1 GCA_028277685.1 Phycisphaeraceae bacterium | reverse complement strand
GCGATACACCAGCCCCCGCCCCACCATCTCCGCAAACACTTCAAGCACACCCGCTTCGTAGTTCGGGTCCATCGTGATGTAAGGATTCCCGTAATCCGCATGCGTGCCCAGCCGCTGCATCTGCTTCGACTGAAGCTTGACGAACTTCTCGGCGTACTTCTTACACTTGCCACGGATGCGCATCACGTCCGCAGGTTCACCCCCCCCACTCCCCGAAGATTGCTTCGCTTCTGCTTGCGATTCTTTGAGGACTTTGTGCTCGATCGGCAGACCGTGGCAGTCCCAACCGGGGATGTAGTTCAAATCAAACCCGGCCATGGTCTTGGTACGGACAACCAGGTCCTTCAACACCTTGTTCAACAGGTGACCCAGGTGAATGTCACCATTCGCATAAGGCGGGCCATCGTGGAAGACGAACTTATCGCGTCCTTCCGCCTTGGCACGCAAACGGTTGTACAGGTCGATCTTCTCCCAGCGCTTCTGAAACTCCGGCTCGCGCTGGACAAGATTCGCCTTCATGCTGAAGGAAGTCTTCGGTCGATTGATCGGATATTTCTTCTTGGCCATGGTTTGGTGAGGTCACAGGTATCAGGGAACAGGTCACAGACCCAATAGGGTAGCAGACACTTCAAGGTGTGGCACGGTAAGGAAGCGATCAAGGCATCGAGGCATCCAGCCATCAAGGTACTTCCCAATGCGCGAGCATACCTTGATGGCTTGGTGCCTCGATGGCTCGATGGCTAGCGGTTGGCTGCTTCACTCAACACGTCGACAAGTCTCAACCTATCCAGTGATTCCCCCTGCAGGTCGGCCATCGATAAATCCAGCGTCGATGTCGCCGGACAGGGGATGGCGATGGTGAACAGGCCCGCTACCTTCGCACTGCGTAAGCCGTTGGGTGAATCTTCCAGCGCGATCGCTTGCTGGGGCGGAACACCGACCGCTTCGCAAGCCGCCAGAAACGGTGCGGGATGGGGTTTGTGCTGCTCGGTCATCTCGCGGGTGATCACAGCCGCAAAACGATCTTTGATGTTGAAGCGTTCGAGATGGCCGTTCACCCAACCATCGGATGAACCGCTGGCCACCGCCAATTTCATGCCGCGCTGTTCTGCCTCATCCAACCAGGTGCGGATGCCGGGCCGCAGGTCTTCTGCGGCGAACAGCGTTTCCTTGATGGGCTTGCGAAACGCGCGCACTTCATCGCGGTCGATCGTGCGGCCGGTCACTTCGTTGAGGATGTCGTAGAAATCAAACTCGTACGATGGACGACCGAGGCTTTCGATCCAGCGGTCGAGCGGGAACTCAACCCCGTAACGTTCGAACGCCTGTTGCCATGCGCGGAGCATGGGGGTTTCGCTGTCGTAGATCAGGCCGTCGAAATCGAACACGACGGCGGAGAAT
>JANQFT010000076.1 GCA_028277685.1 Phycisphaeraceae bacterium | reverse complement strand
CGCAAGCACGAATCCCAGGCTAACAATGCCGCGATGTTGCGCCAACATCAGCGAGGCGAAACCGATCATGGTGGTCATGCTGGTCAAGGTGATGCCTTTACCCGTACCGCCGGCAAGCCCTGGTGGGTGTTCATCCGGCGACTGGCGGTAGCGATGCATGATGTGCACGCCACTGTCCACGCCAATGCCAAACAACAGCGGCAGCACAATCACATTCGCCGGATTGATCGGAATTCCCAGGGCGGCCATCATCCCCATTAACAGCAGAAACGCCACTGCGACAGGCAACAGGCATAGCAGCGCATCGACCAGGGATTGAAAATCAATCAACACCAAAACAAACACGGCCCCGAGCGCCATCAGCCCGGCAAAAATGTACGCCCGCATGATCAGTTGATTCGACTCATAAATCTGCACCACCGTTCCCGTCACCAGCGGATCAACCCGGCGCATCTCCGTGACAAATAGTTCCAGGTTGGATGGCACATAGACATTTTCCTTGGGGTACACCTGCACCAGAAGCTGTTCACGGTCTCCCCCGCCCACCGCTTGTCGTCGTAGTACTTCAGGTAAGTCATCCAGTGTGAGTGGCCTGGCGTCCAACGCTTGTTGAATGGAGGAACGCGTGGACTTCTGGAGCGCCCCAAATGCAGCTTGCAGGCTTGCCATGCGCCTAGAGAGTTCATTCCCATTCAAAGATGCAAGCAAACCGGCCGTCCGTTTGATCTGCGCGCGAAGCAATTCAAACGCGGCAATGATGCGAGGTTCTTCCGTAGCGCCTTGACGATCCGCAAGTGAAATTGCAGCCCCCAACACACGCAATTGCGTGAGTAGCTTATCCCGGCTCGGGGCAATGGTTTCAGGGGCGTGGTGAAGCACAGAGCCTAATGAGTGACGTGCACGGTCGATCAGGTCTTCACGTCTGGCTGCATCCTTGGGGAACAACCAACCAACACCGCCAACACCTGCAATGGATGGTTGATTCTGAAAATCCCGCACGCGATGCTCAGCAACCTCCATGTCATTCGATACGATCGATGCCCCAAACCAGATGGAACCTTGCCCTGCGGCGTCGCTTCGGGCGGTATTTTCCTCAAGCGTTCGAAACCAACGTACTGAACTCACACCTTTGGGCAGCAAGTTCGAGAGATTGTAGTCGTAGCGAATATCCGACACGGTGAAACCAGCCGCAATAACCGCAACCCCCACCAACGAAAGCGGCAGCACCGGGCGATCAACAAATGGTTGCCACCATCGGTGCTGGTACAGATTAATTCGACGGCGGTGGACAGGCGTGATGTGGCGGCGGCGTGGACGCGTGAGCCGCATCAAGGCCGGCAGCACCGTGAACATCGACAATAAGCAGAGCATGATGCCCACGCCAGCAATCTGCCCCATCTCGGCCATGCCACGGAATTGACTCAACAGCGTCGCGGCGAAAGCTACCGCAGTTGTTATCGCGCCGGTCAACATGCCCGGCCCAACAGCCTGCAAGGTGTCAATCATCGTCGCACGAAAACCGACCGGACCCGCGGGGTGCAAGTTGCGCACCAACTCAAAGTGACTGATCAGGTGGATGCCAAAGTCCACACCCAACCCCAGCAGAATCACCGTGAACACCACCGAGAGAATCTGCAGGTAACCAATCGACAGTGTGAGATAGCCGAACGCCCACGCAATCGCAATCAATAACGTCGCCACGATCAACAACGGCATGTGCCAACCGTGGAAGGCGAGAATGAGCACGACCGCGATGACAAGCACCGCAAGAATGGAGGTGAAGGTGGCATCCCGTTGGGCCACGTCCGTTTCATCCGATTCAATCACCGGCACGCCGGTTAACCCCGCCTCAATACCCGGGTGATCGGCAAGCGTCTGCTTTATGATTCTCCTCGCCGCTGCGACGGCAGGCTTCACCGGTTCAAGTACATCCGTGGCCAGGCTCGGTTCAATCTGTACGAACATCAAGCTGCCATCCGCACTGGTGAGATATTGCCATGCCTGTTCTGGTTGCTGAAGACTAACCAATGCCTGCTGCGGCGATTGCCCGTCTAACACATCACCCATGGCACCCACCAGTCGAGTCATTTGCGCGATCATGGCCACACCTTGGTCCACCGTGGTACCCGCAGGTGATGCGGCCATTTGCTCTGTCGCTCGAGCCAGTAATTCACTGGGACTGGCCGACTCAAGAACCACGCGTGATTGAGCAATCTGATCGATCTTTTCAGAAAGTTGATCCAACGGCGCCAGACGCAACAAACGCGGTGAGGGCACAAAGCCATGTACCACCGCGCTGAAGTGCTGACCATCGCGCTGCAATCGTTCCGCCAGATCATTGACGTAGCTCTGGGCACGCCTGGTGCCATCGGAAGTCTCAGGCACGGCTACCACACACAGCAAGTCGTCAAAGCTGAACGCTTCACGATATGCGATGTACCGCTTATTCCACTCCAGATCCTCACTGATCAGTTCGTTGCGATCTGGCCGGAAGGCAAGGTCCGATATCGTCACGCCGACTGCAGCTGCCGCAACCAGCAACGACACAACAAGCACCGTCCTGGGGTGGTCGCAAACCAGTCCAGCCCACCAGCCCAGCAGTCGATGTCGAAGGTGTTCATGCATGCAGGATCATCACGGAAGCGCGGGGTCAGATGCGTATAAGACTGCACCAACGCAAACACGTCAACCGTAGCAGTCAGGAAGTATCGTACTGGAACCACGATAGGCCGATAACTTGACGGACACATTCAAAATCGTGTTTTTCAAGCGCGACAGCTCATCCTGTCGATGACCAGAGGCCGGCATGTTCACCCTTGGATTGCAGGAAGAACCGAATGAGTAAGACCCAACTGATCGAAGCCATCCGTGACCACAACCCCAGCGCTTCGAGCGAGTTTCTCCTGAATTTTGATGAGGGTGCATTAAGCCACTACCTGCATCACCTGGAATACCGTGATCAACCGCGTGGTCCGCGCAGCGAATGGGTGCGTGTGCGAGAGACCCGCGCCGTCTGCACACGATCTCACTGACTTTTCCTCCTGGCTGGTGGAAAGAGTGAGCGGCAACACGCTGGCTAACCCCAGCGTGTTGTTCATTTGGGGTTATCGGTTGGTGCTTGCGGGCGAATCACCACGATCAACGGCTCACCCAGATACTTCTTGGCCACCTGCTGAATCGCCACAGCATCAATGGCCTTGATCTGCTCGATGAGTTGACTCGGCCCTTCGTAACCAATGCCATACAATTCGTCGAGCGCAGCGCTCCCCGCACGCTGTGCGTTGGATTGATCGCCAAGCGCTTCACGCACCAGCACCGCCTGCCGTGCTCGAGCGAGGGTTGCCTCATCCACGGGCGCAGCGGTAATGCGACGGACGACTTCGCGTGCCTTCTCCACCGCTTTCTCCACTGTCGCCGGCTGTGTGTTGAATAACACTGCCCAGTAGCCGGGAACAATCCCTGTCATCTGACCTGCTCCCACCGCATAAACCAGCCCTTTGCCCTTGCCCCGAAGTTCCCGCTCCAACCAACCGGAAGGGAAACTCGATAGCACGCGCGTCATGACAAGAATGGCTGCATAGTCCTCACTATCGCGCGCGAGGCCGGGCGCATACCCCATCTGCACCGCGGCGAGCGGTTTCGCGGTGTTAATGTCCACCCAACGAGGCTCGACGTTCGCATGCGGCTGCGGGTTGAACGGCGTAGCACGTTTAGCATTCATCTTGCCGAACTGTGCTTTCACCGCAGCAATCACCTGGTCAGGATCAACGTCGCCGAAAATGGAAATCACACAATCGCTGGCGGCCAAATTTTGCTGGTGGAACACGCGCAACTGTTCAGGAG
>JANQFT010000615.1 GCA_028277685.1 Phycisphaeraceae bacterium | reverse complement strand
CTGACTGGATCAGTAGTCCCGTGATCTTTGATAACAACACCGCCGACATGGCGTTGGCCGAACCCACCAGCGTGGGTGGCACGTTCGCACCGACAAGCCTCGCGGGTCTGGCCATCGGTTCTTCCGGTGGCTCGCCTCTGTCGTTCGTGGTCGACGACCTGCAGATGAGCCTGCTCATCCGCGCGACCCAACGCGACCGCCGCAGCACCACCGTCAACACGCCTCGCTTGACCTTCTTCAACGGTCAGCGTGCATTCATCACCGTGGCCCGACAACAAGCATTCGTCAGCGACCTTGAGCCGGTCGGCTCCGGCGACGCCATCGCGTTCGACCCCGAAGTGGACGTCGTCTCCGACGGTGTGGTGCTCGACGTGGAAGGCACCATCAGTGCCGACCGCCGTTACGTCACCCTCACCGTGCGTCCCTCGCTGGCCCAGCTTGAAGGCCTGGCCACATTCAGCATCAGCTCCAGCTTCTCCATCGACAACGACGCCGATACATTGATCGACGAAGACCCTGTCGATGGCTTGGACAACGACGGCGACACGTTTGTCGACGAAGATCCGTCGGACGTTGGCTCAGCCAACATCCAGCAGCCCATCATGCAGTTGACCACGCTGCAAACCACCGTGAGTGTGCCGGACAAGGGCACATTGATGCTGGGCGGCCAGCGTCTGATGGGTGAAGTGGAAGTCGAAGCCGGTGTTCCCATTCTGTCGAAGATTCCGATCCTCAACCGCCTGTTCACCAACCGCGCGGTCACCAAGGATGAACGCACGCTGCTGGTGCTGATCAAGCCCACCATCATCGTGCAATCCGAACATGAAGAGCGCCTGTTCCCCGGCCTCAACCAGTCGCCCGGCATGTTCAACGTGACGAATCAGCCCATGCCGTAAACCGTCCGGGCGGTGAATCGGCTTAGCGGCAAGTGGAAGCGGTCGACGTAAGGCGATATGCTCAACGTCGGCCGCTCGTTCCTAAAGCCCCACGCGGCCCAAGGCACTTGCGAAAACACATTGCGAATCATTGCCCCGTGCGGCCAGGTCAACGCCCCACCGCCGTCACTGGGCAATGCCAGGAGACCACTCATGGCTGGTGAATCTCGCCTGTTGATCCAGAAAGACATCGATGTCACCGTCGTCGAATTCCTCGACAAGAACATTCTCGACGAGGCCAACATTCAGCAGATCGGCGAGGAGATCAACCACCTGATCGAAGACGCCGGCGTGCCCAAGCTACTGATCAGCTTCGAGAATGTTGATCACCTTTCTTCCGCGGCACTTGGTACGTTGATCACCATCAACAACAAAGTCCGTCAGAAGGATGGTCAACTGCGTTTGGCCAACATCAGCCCGCAGATCTACGAAGTGTTCGCGATCACCAAGCTGAACAAGCTCTTCCAGATCCACAACACGACCGACGAGGCTCGTAAGAACTTCAAGTAAACCGCGGGGCGAAGGCCGCTGGAGGGTTGTCGGCGCATGCCCGGTTCTGCTGAACATCGTCTGGTCCTTCAAAGCCGCTTCGATGAGGTGGCCCGCGCTGAAGCGGCCGTCCTGGAACTCGCCGAGCAGCACGGCTATGACGCCACTGCGCAGTTCGCCATCAAGCTCTCCATGGAGGAGGCCATCACCAATGCCATCAAACATGGCAACCAGATGGATCCGGCCAAATCCGTCACCGTGACCTATTCCGTTACGGAAAACCTGGCACGCATTACCGTCTGTGATCAAGGCGGCGGCTTCACGCCCAATGGTGTGCCCGACCCCACCCTCGATGAGAACCTTGAAAAGCCCCACGGCCGCGGCATCATGCTCATCAAGGCCTACATGACTGAAGCAAGTTACTCCGATTGTGGCCGCTGCCTCACCATGATCAAACAACGCGACTGTCGCCTGCCCGAGCAGGCCTAACCCCCCTGCCCCACCTGGTGGGTGAGGAGGCCAATTCATGAGCGCGTTCACCATCGACACCGAAACCCGGGACAAGGGCGTGATCGCACACCTCAAAGGCGATGCGAATAACCAACACGCCACAGACATCCGCGAGGCGTTCTCTCCGGTACTTCAGGAACGTGTCTTACGCATCGTGCTCGACCTTTCCGAACTGGAGTTCATCGCATCGATTGCCCTAGGCGAACTGATCAGCCTGCGACACGATCTGCAAACCTATGGCGGTCAACTACGCCTCGCCGGAGCGAACCCGCACGTCGAGGATGTGTTCAAGAAAACCCGCCTTGCCGAACTGTTCCCCATGTTCAAAGATCCGGACGAGGCGATCTCCATTTAGCTCCTCCCGGCAAGACTTCATTCAGCCCCGTAATCCGTCGATACGACATACAGAGCGATATTGCGTTATCCAATGCGCCGGATTTGAAGGCTGTGTGACCATGAACGATTTTTCGCCCGTCAGCCGAACCACACCACCCCCGCCACCCCCACTGCCGCCATCGTGCCGCAGGGCACGCCGCCGCAACCCCTGGCTTGGGGCATTGGTGCCAACGGTGGTGATCTTGATCGCCTGCGCCGGGGCAGCCCTTGCCATAGTGCGATGGTCCAGCACCACGCCGGACGAAGCGATCCAGATCTTCAGCATCATGGCAGGCGTGTTGGCCCTGCCTGTTTACCTTGTGTGCGTGCTGTGTCGTTACTCGAAGGTACTGAACATCATCGTGGGTGTGCTCACCTCGATGGCCGCGTTGCTGATCGCCGGCACCATCGGACTGGCGGTGGTGGGGCACCAGGTACTCAAGCACCAGTTCGCGGACGGCATGCCGACGATACCCGGCATGCAGGAGTTCGATCTGCAAACCGCCCTTCAACAGATTGAGCAACTTTCGCAAGCTCATCAGCTAACACCCGGCCAGTCCGATGCGCAAGAACTGACTATGCTGGAACAGTTGATCGCCAACGTGTCCCACCAACCCACATCCGAAGAAGCAGCCCAGTCGATGTTCGGTCAAGACGATGCTGGCGGATTCGATCTATCGCCGATCTCCGCACCAACCACGCCAAAAAAACGTGACGATGAACGCAGCCTGCTGGAGCGGGCGCGCGATGCGCTGACCACCCAGGCTGGCGAAACCACCTTCACCCTCACACGACAAGGTCGCTCGATGCACGTGGCGAACAATGCGCTGGGCATCAACTTCATGGTGCCGGCCACGAACGTAGTGATCAGCCCACCTGAGATGACCGCCACCGACACCACCTGGCGTTTCCATTCTATTCGCCCAAAGCTGCTCATCTCGATCACGGTAATGGAAGATGCCATCACCACGGAGCGCGACTTCGCGCTACTTCAGCGCGGCTTCGAGTACACCTTCTCACGCGAAGCGGCTGAGGGTAACGTCAACATCCAGATTAACCAGCG
Source organism: Phycisphaeraceae bacterium (assembly GCA_028277685.1). Taxonomy (GTDB): domain Bacteria; phylum Planctomycetota; class Phycisphaerae; order Phycisphaerales; family Zrk34; genus JANQFT01. The sequence goes on along the minus strand of JANQFT010000615.1, from coordinate 946 downwards.
TGAAGCATCGTGGCGTGCAGGCGTTGCCACGCGCAGCGGCCGACATGGCGATCAATTCTTCAGTGCCGTGCTTCACCTGAACCGGGGCCGGGCGAAAGGATGGCGTGGTCCAATCGCCCTCTGTGCGATTGCGTCCGATGCCGACGTGGCTGAGCGGATCATCCACAACGTACAGGCGGAAGGCATCCTGCCCTGAAGCGGCTTGCAACTCCTGTACGCCGTAGCCCTGGCGAATGCGGATGCAGCTTGAGGACGAGAGAGCCTGGATCGCGCGAAACTCACGCCTCATGCCTCAAGACTTTAGACTCAAAAAAACGCGCCCCCATACAGGCGCACACGCGGTCGAGAACATGCCGGACGAAACGGAAATACAACCGTAAGTCCGGGGCTGCCCGGACAGGTCGTGTAGACCATGGTCTTGAAGCAAACGTCCGAGCAGGCCCGGACCTACACCGTATAGTCTGGCCTGGGTATGATCATTCAAACCTCAAGCGGGATAGCCACATCGATCCTCTGGGGCATGGCCCTCTTCCGAGAGGGAACGTAACCCCAGCTACCCAACGTCTTTTTTACCTGCTGGGCCAGCGCTTTCGGTCGAAGGTGATGCTGATGCCTTCGGGGAGCAGGTGTTCGGGAAGTTCAGGGTCGCCGGGCTTGAAGGTCTTGCCCTCGCGCAGGGCCTGGCGGTTTTTTTCGATGAAGCCTTTCCAGTGCTGGATGGTCTCCTTGCGGACATCCTCATCGAGACTGGAGCGCCAGGATGATCCACCGGTGCGGCCAACCACGGTGCGAATCATGTGGATGAGGGCGCGGCCGGCGGTATCACCTTTCACATGCTCCAGGCCGATTTCAAGAATCTGGTCGCGAGTGATGCCGTTGGCTTTGGCTGCCTTATCGAGGTAGGTGCTGGATTGTCCGGTGCTGAGTGTGTGATGGATGGCCTGCT
>JANQFT010000603.1 GCA_028277685.1 Phycisphaeraceae bacterium | reverse complement strand
CAACGGGACGGTCGCTGCCTTGCGTCCTGGTGAAACCTATTTAATTACCACGGAATTCACCGGCTCAGGCAGCCAGCAGTACTGGCTGATGGGCGTGGGCGTTGAGGATAGTGATGGCGAGACTTCCTACGGCGGTGGGGACGTGACGGTCCCGATCAAGAGTGGCTCCAATCAAGACTGGTCCACGGTCAATGTCATCTCCGGCCGCGAATGGGTCGACGTTCGGTTCTCCATCTCCGGGGAAGTTCGTGCCGTGGTGGCCACGGATGACTTCGAGTCCGGTGGCAGCACCGGCGGCAGCGGCGCCTGGAACGGCAACTGGTCGCTGACCAACGCGACGATCAACCAGAACGCCTCGGATGCCTACCTCGGCACCCACCTGATGCAGATGACCGGTACCAGCAGCGTTGTGCAGCGCAGTATAGACACGACCGGCCTGTCCAAAGCCCGTCTGCAATTCCTGATGAACGCGCAGTTGTGGCAATCCGGCGACAGTTTGACCATCGAGTTCCACAATGGATCGTCTTGGCAGACGTTACGGACGATCGGGTACTCCGATTTGACAGGTGGCTACCAACTGGTGGATCTGGATCTGAGCTCGCTTCTGTCCGGCGGCTCACAGGCGATTCGGATCACCACGAGCTTGGCCTCGGCAAGCGCGGGCCTGGACATTGATGAAGTGCGCGTGGCTTAACCGTCACGGCGCTTAAACCAAGATGCTTTGAACGCCATGACTTCTAGTTGACTCCGTGTGGTGTCGGAACCACACCCGACCCTTGTACGGCGAAGCGTCTTCCAGGTCACCGATGCCCTGGCGGCGGAACTTCCGCTTCCAGCGATAGTGGGTCGTCACCGGCACATCCAAACGCTTCAATGTCTGGACTACCGGCAGTGGTAACGCTTCGACCGCGATGTCGGCTCTGATCGATTTCGCCCTGGCCATCTACGGCCTGTTCCATACCGCCAATCACATCCCCGCGAGTGCAACCTTCCAAGCCTTATGGTCGGCACTGCCTTCCGTCGGATCCGTCCTCGTGTTCCTGCTCGGCGTGATCGCGGTCGTCATTGGCCTGTGGTTGATCACCCACGGCATCCAGAACGTCTGCCGCCGTATCCGCACCGTCAACCGTATATTCCGCGATCCATGAATACAGAACATGGATGCGGAAGATTCCGACTACGAACCGGGTTACGGCTATCGGTGAACCACAGTTTCGGAAGCCCTCGGGTCATTCAATAAAGGAGAACGCATGTCACATGAAATTGATACCGCCACCGGTCAGGCTGCGGTGTTCACCACGGATACCCATTTCACTTGGTTCTTTGACACGGCCGAGGCAGGTGTAAGTTTTCCCCCATCGATCAGTTCGTGGAGTTCCTGCCCCGTCAGCGGCCCGTTGACCTCACCATTCGCCTTAACCCAATACTGCTGTGACATATGTCCCCCTTACCTCAAAGAACTCGACACGCACCTATTATCGATGATCGCATTTCGCGATCAAGGCGTATCCCACCCGACCATGGTCATCATGGTCGATTCCATGTTCACCGGTGCGTATCAGAAGCTTGTCCAAGCGGTGGTGAAGATGCGTCACGATGCTGGCCTCACCCAGCGCGAGCTGGCCAAACGATTGGGACGCGAACAGAGCTTCGTTGGCCGAATCGAAACCGGCCAACGCCGCATTGACCTGGTGGAACTGATCTGGATCGCCAAAGCTTGTGGAGAAGATCCAGCCAAAGTCGTGCCGAAAATCACTGCAGATCTGGTGCGTTCAGTTCCTTCCCGAAAAAAACGCTGAGCCGGACTGGATTGGACCAACACCACCGCACGATTCATACATCGGATTGAATATATCAATAAGTGATGTTCGTGACGGCGCTGCGCTGTTTGTCCGTTCACTGGTTGAACAAAAAAGGGCTGGTGGGACAAACCCCGGCCAGCCCTTTGGTTTAGTTACGTTAACTGACATCAATCTGCGTGGTTGTGTTACTCAACGCAGTTTTGTGCAGTCATGGTGATGATCAACACACTATGCGTTGCTCCGGTGATGAGAACTTCATCCGATCAGAATCGTCAAAGCCAAATCACACCTTCTTTGTGATGGCTTATTCGCTGCCGATCATGCGATGTCAGGTTGCCTGGGTAGAGCAAGAAGCGAAGCTTCTCTTTCCCGACGAAGTTGCTTGCAGCTTGCTGCACGCAGTCGACGAGGTTAGGTCTTGCTCCGGGCCGCGGGAGATACTTCGATCAAGTGCGATTTTGTGCGTCTAATCGACCGCCGGGGAACAACTCTTGTTTCGGTTTGACAAAAAAGCAGCCCCCGAACTTCATCGAGGGCTGCACGGAAAACAGTATCATCATGCGGTGGCGTGATTAACCTTCGTACACGCGCACGTTGCGGAAGAAGCTGTTTCCAGTGGGGTTGGCCACATCATGATCATTGATGAATGTGAGGTAGTTATACGAACCGGTCGAAATGTAATCGCTGAGGGTAATCTGGAAGGTCATCCAGTCGCCCGATCCATCATACTGTTGGCTGGTGCGGTCGCCGTAGGTTTCCGGACCCCAAAGAGTCATCGACAAGTATGACCGATTGGCCCCGATGCCGTTCGCCACACCGATGCCATGGACTTCGCCTTGGCTGGTGCTCTTGAAGTCAAACTCGAGGATGGTGTTGCTGGTGATGGTCACACCTTCTGCGATGGCTTTCCAGGTGTTGCCTTCGAGCTTCAGCGTCGCGCCACTGTCTTCGACGGTTGCCGTGCCACTGCCATCCTGGCTTCCGTAGGAGTAGATTGTTTCCGCGGAGAAGTCGATCGTATCGGTGGCCGTATCGGTGATGGCGGATGCCGTGGCACTCCAGGCGCTATCGCCACCGGTGTTGGTAGCTTTCACTCGGTAATAGTAAGTCGTGTTTTCACTCAAACCGGTGTCGTTGTAGCTGGTGGTATTGGCCGCCAGTGTAAACTCCGTCGCGCCGGTGAAGCCGCTGTTATCTGCCCGTTGGAGCACGATGTTATCTTCATCGCTGGCGTTGTCGGTCCAACTGACATCAATACTGCTGGTGCCGGTGGCTGATGCCGCAAGATTGTTCGGTGCAGCCGGCGACGCGGGAGGTGTGCCTTCTTCGTACACGCGCACGTTGCGGTAGTAACCTTCACCGGTGGGGCTGGCCACATCATGATCATTGATGAATGTGAGGTAGCTATACGAACCGATCGAAATGTAATCGCTGAGGGTAATCTGGAAAGTCATCCAGTTACCCGAACCGTCATACTGTTGACTGGTGCGATCACCGTAGGTTTCCGGGCCCCAGAAGGTCATCGACAGGTAAGAGCGGGTGGAGCCGATGGCACTGGCTACACCGATGCCGTGCACCTCACCTTGGGCGGCGCTTTTGAAATCGAACTCAAGAATGGTGTCGTTGGTAATGACCACGGGTTCCTGAATGGCCTTCCAGGTGTTGCCTTCAAGTTTCAGCGTTGCGCCGCCGTCTTGCACGGTTGCTGTGCCGTCGATGTCCTGGTTGCCGTATGAGTAGATCGTTTCAGAGGAGAAATCGATCGTGCCTGTCGCAGCGGTGTTGACCGCGACAGAGACCGAGGCGGTGTCACTGCCGCCGTTGCCGTCACTGATGGTGTAAGTAAAGTTGTCAGTGCCGGTCCAACCGGTGTTGGGCGTGTATGTGACATTGTTGCCGTTGTTGGTGACAGTTCCATTTGAACCCTGCGTGACCGATGCGATGTTCAGCGGATCGGTGTCTGGATCAGAATCGTTCGAAAGCACGTTGATCGTCACCGCCGTGTCCTGATTCGTGCTGGCCGAATCGTTGACCGCCACCGGATCCTGGTTGACTGGCGTGCTTCCTGTGGTGGCCGAGGTGGTGGATGAATAAGCACTATCGCCATCAACGTTGGTAGCGCGAATGCGATAGTGGTATGTCGTGTTGTTTTTCAGATTTACATCCAGGTAGCTGGTGCGACCCGGTTCAAGCGTAATGCGCGTGACTTGATCGAAGGTACTGCTGACCGAACGTTCGAGCACGAATGCGGTTTCGTTTGAACTATTATCCGCCCAGGTCAGCTGAATCGAAGTGTCATCATTCGATGAGGCCGACAAGGTGCTGGGGGCACTGGGTGCGGTGCCAGCAGAACCACTGTTGTAGAAACGGATGTTTCGGAATTCACTTTCACCAGTGCCGGCGTCGTTGTCGTTGACGAAAGTCAGATAGTTGTAGTTACCGGTGAAATATTCCCCGACGTTTATTGAGTAGGTTTGCCAATCACCCGAGCCGTTGTACTGCGTGACAGCCCTTCCCCAGCTTTCAGTTCCCCAGATTTTGAACGTGTTGGTCGAACGGGCTGATGCGTTGTTTCCTGCCAGTCCGATCGCATTCAATTCACTTTGATCGCTGGATCGGAAATCAAATTCAAGCACCGTATCGCTGGCAACCGAAACGCCGTATGGCGTGGCTTTCCAGTCATTGCCATTCAGAGAAATGACATTCCCGCGATGATCATCATTACTGACTAGCACGCGGCCGCCGGTATCCTGTGTGCCGTAGTGGGTGAAATCGCGATCGGTGAAACTGAGGAACGGTGATGCCTCGATGTCGCCTGGTTGGGCGCTTTCACTAGGCCCGTCACCGGTGGGAGTATAACTGCTGCTGGTGGTCAGGACGATTTTATCCAAGGCAAAACCGTCTTCGCGCATCCACACATCGAGGGTGTGCAAGCCAGCTTCTGAAATGTTGATCGTCGCGACCGGACCGTCCAAGGTGGTTTTCGACCATTGCCATCCGCTGGTGCTGAAACCGTTGATGCTGTCGGCCGAACTCACTGCCGCGCCATTCAGTCCGATGTGGACCGAATCACCGCCACCGGCACTCAGTCCCATATCCAGACCGCGCAGCCACACATAATGCGTGCCTGTCTTGGCGAAGTTGATCTGATATTCCATATGAGCCGCGTTGCCCACCGCCAAGGAACCGGTGCTGAATACGTCACCGGTGTCCGGGCTGACAATCATCGCGCCATCCCCGGAAGCGGCATCGGTTTTCAACTCGATCCAACGATCAGTGAGCGTACCCGTTTCGCGTCGTGTGTGGTTTTCGGCTTCGATCGAAACCAAACCGTCAGCTTGGTTTGATTGAATATAGGGAGCTTGACCATCCGCGGTGTTGGCTGGAGTAATTTCCAATAACATCACATGGTCGGGGATGCCAAGATTAAGCGAATCAGGCGAGTTGTGAGTGGCTGTAGCGGTAGCGCTGTTTTTGGGTAAATAAGTTTTAACTTGCGTGACGGCATCGTTGAAGGTGAGGGTGATATTCGCATCCGGATTGATAATGTCAGTCTTGGCCCCCTGGTCATAAACGTCGACACCGTTCCAGATGGCCAGCCAGAACGTGCCATCTGACTTCTGGAACAGATAATGCCTCAGATCTTCAACATCACCTTCCAGATCATAATCCAATGAACCCGGTGTGAAATCAGCCCCGGGGTCTTTCAGCAGATCGATCATGTTCTCCAGCGCAACGAAAGCGGGTTTTTCACTGCCGTCGTAGTTAAGCAGACCGAACATGTCTTCACGCTGAGCCAGGTTGTTTCCATGATCCCACAGGGTGTAGTACGCGGTTCGTTCGATACCACGTGCAAAATATTCGATGTACAACCGATTGATGTAATCTGCCGCGCCATCTTCACTCACATGGGCATTGCCACCGGTCCAGTTGGTGGCGTTGTGGTAGCCTGTCTCCGTGGCCCAGGGCATCTTGCCATCAGAATAAGTCGTGACTTCACTAATCCACAGCCCAAGGTTATTCGTGGGTGCCTCGCCACCGGGATAAGGATGGATGTTGCTGTAATCCATCCACTGGCCCATATCTCCCGGGCCGTCGTATCGGCCGGACTGAGACATGGAAGGTCCGACGATCACGTAGTCAGAAAAGTCTGCATCGCTGCGCACTTCGTTCCAGATTTCTTCCACATACCCCCGCAGATGTGGCCACTTGTTCGGATCATCGGATAAGTCGTATTCGTTGGGACCTTCAAAAGCCAAAATCGCATCCTGGTAAGGACGGACACGGTCCAGTTCATTGCTGATAAACGCCGCACCGCCTCCTTGGTCGACATCACGGTTGAAGATGTGGGTGGTCTGGATCCCCAGATCGTTGTACAACGCCATCACCGCATTGATCTCAGCCGTCTGATTCGGAATCTTGTCGCGAATCCAGCGGATGTCCAGGTCATCCAGTTTCTGTTTCGTAGTGGCGAATTCGGCAAGATATGGTTGATCGTTGCCAAACTCGAAACGCGTGTTTACCCCAATGCTGTCGATGAGTGCATCGGCACTCAACGCTGTGGTGGCAGACAACAACAAACGCGGCTCAAGTGTTTCCAAACTCGGACCCGACGTACCGATAGCGCGGCGTGGTCGACGCATGATTTCGTTCCTCTATGAAAGATGTGACCCAAGTGACGTGGGAAAACACCAAAACTACCCGTATATACATTTATCACTTATAAAATGGATATACAAGGTTATAATGCGCATTGTAAATCTCATATATGGCAATATTCTATGGGATTATGCCCAAAACACGCAGTCCACGTGTTTGATATGTGAAGTTAGTACTTAATACTGGCAATACGAAAAATCGTGCATCCGGCCTACTGGCGCACCATACGGGTTTACCGCAAGCATGAGAGTAAAGACGCACCCAAATGGTGCGCTCAAGAACGTGTCACCAGCCCCAATCCGGGTTCCACGAGGTCGGAGTATTCGGCTTCCTCACACACATGCAGAAGATCACCATAAATCAACTGCTGTGTCTCGTAATCAAAAATGCCTTGGTCCAGTAGCCCTAGTGTTTGCTTGTAGACAAGCGGCTGGAGTATAGGTTTGATTGCATCTACCGCATGGTTCCAAAGCTGATGCCGGTCCCGATCTCGTGCGAATGCAGCGCTGCTAACTCGATTTGACGCTTGATGCAAGGCATCTTCCCATCCCCCCTGTTTGAATTCTGCCAAAGCTATTTCCCAACTCGAGACAATACGTACATCTTCAGACACCGACATTCCCACCGCGCGGAACCACTGCACGCTTCCTAGCTTCTCAATGACAGCCTTGGTGTGATCTCGAAGTCCTAGAAACTTGGGTGTACCAAGCATCGTTATTGCTCCTACCAAAACGTTTCGTCGGAGCTCAACCGGTCTTGGCTGTATCGTCAGTTATTGGAATTTCAATG
>JANQFT010000547.1 GCA_028277685.1 Phycisphaeraceae bacterium | reverse complement strand
CTGTTTGAAGACGATGGCGGCGCTGGCGAAGTCGGCCTCCGCCTCCATTTCTTTGGCGCTTTCGTAGGCCCGTTTGAACTGCTGACGTTTGGCTTCGATATCATCGCCGGGTTGTGCGCCGAGCACCCAGAACAGCAGGCCGATGACGATAAACAGCATCACGCCGGCGTTGATGCTCAGAATGAGCGGAAGCTTGCTCTTCTTGGGTAGCGGGGCGGTGGGCGCTTGATGATGGACACCGGGCACCGGGGGTGTTGCCGCCGCTGCGGCCGCGGGGGCTGCGGCGGCTGGTTCTTCCTGAAAGACGCGTTGGATAACTTCGATCAACTGATCGGCCGATGCAATGCGCTGGCTGGGGTCTTTGGCCATCATGCGCTCGACCAATGCGATCAGCGGTGCGGGCACGGCGGAATTCACCGTGGCCAGGTGGGGCGGGGCAAGTCGATGATTGGTGTGCCACTTCATCCACCGCAGGGCCTGGTTGCGTTGATCGCGCAGGACGGTGCGGAACGCCTTATCGAATTCCGCTCTGCCCACGAGCATCTCGTAGGCGATCATGCCGAGTGAATAAATGTCACTGGATGGGCTGGCCGGCGTTTCACCGAATAGTTCCGGGGCCATGTACCGCGTGGTGCCGGCGGACATGGCATCCTGTTGGTCCATCAGCGCGGCCTGGCCGAAGTCGCAGATTTTCACGCCGCCTTCACGCGGCAGCAGAATGTTCGCCGGTTTGATGTCGCGATGCACCACACCCGCGGCATGAATTGCCTGTAAACCCGTGGCCGCCTGATGAAGTAAGGCGACTGCTTGTTTCGTATCGACGGGGCTTTGCAGTTTGTGCAGCATGTGATCGAGCGATTGCCCGTCCACATATTCCATCACGATGAACAAGCCGCGGGTGTCATCGATGTAATCAATCACATCCACCAGGTTGTGATGCGAAGCGCCAAGCTTCTTATGCAGTTCGGCTTCCTGGTTGAACCGTTCGCGAAAGGCTTCGTCGATATCATTGCCGGCGGCAAGTTGCTTGATGGCCACATGACGGGCGAGCAGGCTGTCGTAGCCTTTCCACACGAGGGATGTACCACCCGATTCAAGCGGAGCCTGCACTTCGAAGTAGCCCAGCTTGTCGCCCGCTTTCAGGGCTGGCTGCATGAATGGATCAGAAGGAGTTGCAGTCATATACGTTGTCCCACGCTTGTGGTTTTCATCCCGCCGGTTTCAATTAAGGAATGCGCGGCAGCGTCGGCTGCGGTGGCATGTCATCGCGAATGCCCTCGATGCTGAGCGTCGAGGTTGCCCATATTTCACTGTAGTAACCGTGGCCGGCATCGTGTTCGCCATCGGCGAAAATCAAACGGTTGGCCCAGGGGATCGACAGGTTCAGTTTGTGCAGCACCTGAATGGTGACTGGATCTTTGGCGGCAAAGGTATACGCCTGACCGTTGCCCACGGCTTCGAACGTTACTTCGTTGACCGTCACCTCAGGCACCGCCACGGTAATGTCGGTGTGCGCAGCCGCGTAGTTCACGCGATACCCGGCCAGGCGTTCCACCCAATTCGGTTCGTTACGGCTGTAGCTGTTATAAAACGTGGATAGCCCACTGGTGAAATCGTCAGCGTTGATCAGGTCGGAACCTTCTGCCATCCGGCCGCTGACCGGTACCAGTGCCATGGCGGCGGCACGCTTGATTGCATCGTGCTTCTGTTGACCGGGCGAGTGGTTGTATACGTTGGCCGCTTCGTTGGGATACGCAGATGGAATCTGCACCACTGCGGCACGCGCTGCGGCATAGGCCGCGTAGTGCACGAAAATGTTCCCACCCATGACCAACATGGTCTGCGTGAGAAACAGGATCAACAGCAACAAGATTGGCAGGCCCATCGCAAATTCAATGGTCGCCACGCCCGAAGTGTCTTGTACCAACGATGCTTGTTGCGCACGCCTGTTCCTGCCCAGTTGCCAGCATACGCGTACACCCAGCGCAAGCATGATCAAGCCGATAAACATCACCGCCATGCATTGGAGAGTGAGCGGACTGGCCAGTGCACCTGACCAGAAACCTTGATCAACCGGATTGGCCCAACTTGTGTTCATGGGCTAAGCAAGTCTCCGATGCGAATGCCCGATCATCGTCACCTACTGCCAGATGGGTGACCAGGGCAGACGCACGTCCATGAGCGTTTCCAAACCGGCCAGAATGCCACCCACACACAACGCCAGGGCGAAGGGAACGTGTTCCGAGTCTTTACCTGCCGGCATGGCCACGCTCTGCCGGGTGCCGGCCAACAGCAGTGCCCGGTAGATTCGACTGGCCGTTCTTTTCACCAGGCGTTTACGAATCATCACGAACACGGCAATCAGGGCGCCAGCGATGAAGCCATAGAAAGCGGTAGCTAGCACACATTGCCAACTGGCACTGATGGCGCCCACCGCACCCATGGTTTTTACATCTCCACCGCCCAGTCCGCCAGCGGCAAAGATGATCGCAAACCCAATCATGCCTGCCGCCCACGCCAGCACGCTATGTTGCGCCTCGGTCATCATGCTGGTGGTTTCGCTGATCGCCCCGATCACCAGTGCCCCGGCAAAGCCGAGCACCATCGCGGTATAGGTTAGACGGTTGAACACCCGTCCGGTTCGCAGGTCGCACACCGCGGCTGCGACCAGAAGGAGACTTAACGCGCCGAAGCGTGTGAGGGCGACAGCGTCATCCATGGCAATCGCTTGGTCCTGGTATGCCGTTGGTTATTCGACCAGGTCTTCTGAGTCCGTGCGGACGTCTTCCCACAGTTCAGCGATCCAGTCGCGCAGGTCAGCGCCGTACAGGAACAGCAGCAGAAGCATGGGTAGAACAAGCGCCGCAATGATCAGCACGGTTTCGAAGGCGATGGCACCGCGATCATCGTGATGTAACTTCCTGATGAACTGAGCGAGCGCATTCATGGTGAGTCCTTTCTACGGGATGCCGCTTACGGAAACGGCAACGAGTTAATCATCGTCATCATGCGGTAATGGTCTGTCAGCAGATGCAGGGCCATTCGGATCGTCCAATAACTCGGCAGGGCGACCGCCGCCAACAGTAATGCCCACTCCAGCGTGGTGGCACCAGACTCATCGGCATGCAGTGTGGTCTGCTGATTCCGCATGAGGGAATTATCGGCATGTTGGTCCTTACACTGCATAGACGATTCCGCCACGACGGGGTTATTCGCCAGCGAAGACAGCCTCAGTCAACTCCGTGACCAACGCCTGCTCCTCTGGTTTCAAATCCCCTGCAAGGGATGAACGCTCACCGGTCCATGCCAATTGCACATCCCGTTCACCTTGTTGTTCGGTCACGCGTTCGATGGCATAAATTTCCCGCAGCCGATAACGACCATCATCACCCAACGCATCAACCTCACAGATGCTGGTCACCAGTCGGCGACCACCTGCATAACGATTCATCTGCACCACCACGTCGATCGCGCTGGAAATCTGCGCCCGAATGGCGTGCAGTGGCAGTTCGAC
>JANQFT010000491.1 GCA_028277685.1 Phycisphaeraceae bacterium | reverse complement strand
CTACATGGGCCGCGCGGGGTACAATCCCCTGGCCCTGGCCGAAGTGATGGAAATCCTGCTCGAAGTCAGTGGCGGTGGCGACCGCGGCCCAGAGCTATTCAGAACCCACCCCTATCCGGAAAAACGCGCTGTACGCGTCCGAGAGATCGTGGCAACCGAATACGCCGATACGCAGAACAACCCGCAGTTTGTGCGAAATGCGGGTCAGTATCGCCGGATTGTGCTGGATAAACTGGGGCGTCTGCCCGCTCCGAAACATCCCAAAGAAGAATAGTCCAGCAGATAGTAGGTCCGGGTCTGCCCAGACGGTGGCGCACACACCTGCAAATCGAATCTCCCCATGCACCGGCATGTGGCGGGTGATATACGGGATTCTGCCGATGCCATGGTCCTGCATGCACCGTCTTGGCAGGCCCGGGGCTACCGCTGCCAACTGGACCCGTTTATACTGCGTGGCTCGAAACACAGCGCCTCGCAATCGGAGCGATTGATTCATGTTTAAGTTCTTCCGCAAGTACAACAAGATTATCCTCGCGGTCGGCGGCTCGCTGCTGATGGTGATTTTCCTCCTGCCGCAGGCATCGGGCATGTTTCAGGGCAACCGGCATAGCATCGAGGTGGGCAGCATCACCGTGGATGGTGAAGTGATCGAACTGACCGTGGGCGATGTGGGCCGCGTGGGTAAACAGTTGGAAGTGTTGCGGGCGCTGGGGCAATTGGATCGCCGTATTCTCGCGCCGGGCGGGGGGCAAGGCGATGAGGCACTCCGCTGGCTGCTCATGTTGTATGAAGCGCGCTCCCAGGGGTTGTACGGTTCCGATGCCCAGACCATGGCCCTGCTGGACGAACTGGACATCGATGCAGAACAAATCGCCAAGGTCAAGGTGGACAGCAAAGTGCCGGATGAGTTCATCTACGAATCGGTGCGTAGCTGGCAGATGGTGAACGAACTGCAGCGCATGGTGTTGCAGACGCGCCGGGTGAGTGATCCGCAGATGCGTCATGCTGCAAACGACATGTGGAGCCGCATCAGCACCGATGTGGTTGCCCTTCGCGCCGCGGAAATGCTGGGCAACACCCCCCAACCCACGAACGAAGAAATCACCAACCAATTCGAACGTTACAAAGCCCAGGCTCCTGGCCAAAGTGCGCCGTACGGTTTTGGCTATCGCTTGCCCGCCCAGGTGAAACTTGAATACCTGAAGCTGCCGCTCGAGCGCGTGATGGCGACAGTGAGCGTGAACGACATCGAAGCCGCGCGCTACTACAAGCAGAACGCCGAAGACTTCATCCCGCAACCTGAGCTTGACGCCGAGGGCAACCCCAAGCCCATCGCCGAAGGCGCCGAGCCGATGCCGCGTCCCTTCGTGGAAGTGTTGCCGGACATCCGCGATACGCTGCGTCGTCAGAAAGCGGTCATGCGCCAGCAGGAAATCATCAAGTGGGCCAACGCGTTGATTGCCGAATCCGAACGCAAGCTCAAGCGTGATGCACAGGGGTTCCGTGAAATTCCTTCAGACTACGTGCCGGTCAGCTTCGAGCAGATCGCCAGCCAGATTCAGGATGAGTTCCAGATTCTGCCTGACGTGACCATGCTGAACAACAACTGGCTTTCGATCCGCGACATCCGCCAGCATGCCGAGCTGGCGCGGGTAGGCATGCGGATGGGCTCAGGGCAGCAGATGCAGTGGCTGCCGGTTGCGGATTACATCAAGTCGTGCCGCGAGTTGAACCCGCCGGTCTCTCCTCTGAAATTGCAAGCGAAGATCGTCGCCCTGCCGCTGGTCGATATCTCCGGCAACGCCTTCCTGCTGCGGATCACCGATGCGCAAGGCCCGCACGTCCCCCATCTCGTCGCCGAGGTGCTCAACGATGTCGTCCGCGATGTGCGTGCCCTCAAGGTCTACACCCAACTGAAAGATGATGCGGCCAAATACGTCAGCAAAGCCCAAAAAGATGGCATGGAAGCGCTGGCCAAATCAGTCGGCAACAACACCAAGGTCTTGAACATCCCCGAGTTCTCCAGGCGCTCGCTCGATCGTCGTCGCGGGGGTGAACTGGTCGTACCGGTACTGCCCGTCGTTGGCCGCAGTGCGACATTCGTCGATGCCGCACTCGAACTCGCCCAACAGGCCACCGCCGCCACCACCGACCTGAACCAGGTTCCCGCCGAGAAAAAGATCGGCCACGTCGCACTAGATGACCAGCTCACCATCTACGTGATGAAGTTGGCCGACTATCAGCCCGTGACCCCGCAAAGCTTCGAACGCTTCCAGGAAATCCAACGCGAACTGCAACTCATCCAAAGCCTGGATATGCGACAGGTGATGACCAACCCGTTCAGCGAAGAAGCACTGAAGCAACGCCTGCAGTTCATCCCGCCCGAGGGCACCGAAGACATCGAGCCGCAGGAAGTAGCCAAGGGATAAAGCCACCTAATATCGCTTGGGCGAAGTGATTGCGTATTTCGAATTGCGTATTGCTGATGCCAGATACGCAATACGCAATCAGCGATTAGCAATTGCTATTAACTCACCGTCGACCCAGCCGGTGCGGGGCGCTGCGGCATCAGGGCGATGACGTCCTTCGTTTCTTCCCCATCCATGGCGCTGGCGCAAAGCATCATGCCGTTGGACTGCTCACCGCGAATTTCGCGCGGGGCCAGGTTCGCCACCACAATCACCTGCTTGCCCACCAGGTCCTCCGGCTCGTACCACGCCTTCACCCCCGCACAAATCTGACGCGACCCAAGCTCGCCCAGATCAAGCTGAATCTTCAACAACCGGTCCGCATTCGGATGCGGCTCGCACGCGGTGATCGTCGCCACCCGTAAGTCCAGCTTCAGAAAATCGTCGAAGGTGATGGTTTCTTTCAGTTCGGCCATGGTAGTGTCCTTTCGTGGGGACGCATGATAACGCCAGTCGTTGGATTCGTTAATTCGTTAACTGGTTAGCTCGTTGATTCGTCTCGTTCGCGCGGGATCGCCCGAGTTAACGAATTAACGAGTTAACGCCGCCGCCTTCTTCCGCTAAACTACCCCCACTTATCCGATTTCGGGACCGAGGCATTTTCCAACGGAGACGGTCAATGAGTACTCCCACCAAAATTTTCCTTGATGAAAAAGACATGCCGCGCCAGTGGTACAATCTCGCGGCCGACCTGCCTCATCCCCCACTACCCCCGCTCGGGCCGGATGGACAACCGGTCAGCCCGGACATGCTCGCGCCCGTGTTCCCCATGAACATCATCGAGCAGGAAGTGAGCACCGATCGCTGGATCGACATCCCCGAAGAAATCCTGGGCCTGCTGAAAATCTGGCGGCCAAGCCCGCTGCATCGCGCCCACCGCCTGGAGAAAGCACTCAACACCCCCGCCCGCATTTACTTCAAGAACGAAGGCGTTTCCCCTGCCGGGTCGCACAAGCCGAACACCGCCGTGGCGCAGGCCTGGTACAATAAGCAGTTCGGGATCGAACGACTCACCACTGAAACCGGGGCCGGCCAATGGGGCAGCGCGCTCAGCTTCGCCTGTTCGCTGGTGGGCTTGGAATGCAAAGTCTTCATGGTGCGCATCAGCTTCGATCAGAAGCCATTCCGCAAACTGATGATGGCCACCTGGGGCGGCAAGTGTGTGGCCAGTCCTTCGACCGAAACCGCCGCCGGCCGCAAGATCCTCGAAGAACAACCGGATACACCCGGCAGCTTGGGGATTGCCATCAGTGAAGCGATTGAGGCCGCCGTCACCGATCAATCCGGCAAGACGCGCTACAGCCTCGGCAGTGTGCTCAACCATGTCATGCTGCACCAGACCATCATCGGCCTGGAAGCCAAGCAACAACTCAAGATCGCCGGCGAAGGTGATCCG
>JANQFT010000223.1 GCA_028277685.1 Phycisphaeraceae bacterium | reverse complement strand
ACGGTCAGACCTACCTCATCATGGCCAACGAAGGTGACGACCGTGGTGAAGATGAACGCGTCAAAGACCTGGTCGACGATGGCAAGGTCGATCTCTCCGGCTTCACCGACCCCACCGCCCTCACCGACAACAACCGTACCGGTCGCCTGAACGTATCCAAACTCGATGGCGACATCGACAACGATGGTCTGCTCGAAGAACTGCATTCCTTCGGTGCCCGTTCGTTCACCATTCGTGATGTCAACGGCAACATCGTCTGGGACAGTGGCGACATGATCGAACAGATAATCGCGGCGGAATTGCCCGACCGCTTCGGCAGCGATAACGATGATCCCACCTTCGATGACAAGACCGACTCGCAAGGCCCTGAACCCGAAGGCATCACCGTCGGCGTGGTCAACGGCCGCACACTCGCCTTCGTCGGCATGGAAGACGTGGGCGGCATCATGGTGTTCGACATCACCGACCCCAACGATGTGCAGTACCAAAGCTACCTGAACGATCGTGACTGGGCCAGGGAAGAACTCGACGACTTCAGCAACAGCCACACCGGCCCCGAAGGTCTCACCTTCATCAGCGCCGTCGACAGCCCGACCGGCAACGCGCTGCTCGTGGTCAGCTACGAAGTGACCGGCACCACCGGCATCTATGAAATTGCTGAAATTCCCGAACCGGCCACCTTGGCGCTGATCGGCGTGGGTGGTTTGATGATGCTCAAACGTCGCCGCGCGTAATCAGAATGTAGGTCCGGGCCTGCTCGGACACACCTCCGAAATCCACAAGCCCCGACCATTCGGTCGGGGCTTTTTCATCGCGCTGTCGCCAAATCGTCACCACCGGCGATTCTTGTGCGCTGGTTGATTTACCGCTAGGTTCGAATCCACACGTAGGTCGGGGCCTGCCCCGACAATACTTCAAACTTCTGGGAACTCGTCCGGGTCTGCCCGGACATCTCGTCGCACTGTCCGGACAGGCCCGGACCTACACATAGGCATGCACCACATCATGGATACCCGCCCGAACATTCTGCTCATCGTTACCGATCAACACCACCACGCATTCCTTGGCTATCGCGGGGCGCACTGGCTCAGCACGCCGAACATCGATCGCATCGCGAAGCAGGGCACGGTGTTCACGCACTGCTGTGTGAACTCACCGGTGTGCGGGCCGTCGCGTACATCACTGGCGGCGGGTAAACGTCCGCATCGCATTGGTTGTCTGACCAACGCTGACACATTGCCGCTCAGCCAGCGCACGTTCTATCAGCAACTGCGCGATGGCAACTACTGGACCGGCTTCACGGGCAAACTCGACATTGCCAAGAACGACATCGACTTTCCCGGCGGCTCACGTCACAAACGCATCGACGGTCAATCACCTGAACACTTCGCTTACGGATTTTGTCAGCCGCGCGAAATCGGTGGTGGCATGGCAGGCGGGGCCAACCCGAACAACCTCTACGGCAAGCACCTGCATGATCACGGCTGGATGGATACCTGGAACGAAGACCGCCGCACGCGCAACCCTGAACCCGGTCTCACCGCAGTAAGTAACTTTTCCGGTGGCAGGCTCGACCTGCGCACTCATCCCATGCCCGAAGGTTGGGTAACCCAGGCGTGTCGTGATTCCCCGCTCCCTAAAGAAGCACACATCGATCACTTCTGCGGCGAATGTGCGCTTGACCTGATCGACCAGACCGTGCCCGGCCAACCGTGGTTTTTCCAGGTGAATTTCCTCGGCCCGCACGATCCGTTCGACCCGCCCACCGAATATGCGGAGCGTTACCGCAATGCCGATGTCCCCGATCCGATTCCTGCGGAGTACGCTGGCAAGCCGGAGTGGGTGGCCCGTCGTCACATGACCGATGATGTGGAGCAGATCAAGTTCTCTCGCCGGCAGTACTCCGCCTGCATCAACATGATCGACGACAAGATCGGCCACATGCTTGACCTGCTCGAACGTAAGGGGCAACTCGATCACACGATCATTATCTTCACGGCAGACCACGGTGAGATGCTGGGCGACATGGGGCTGTACATCAAACACGTGGGTTACGATTCAAGCCTGCGCGTGCCCCTGGCGGTGTGTGGCCCGGGCATTCAGCAGGGCGTGACCACCGATGCCCTGGTTGAGTGGGTCGACCTGAACCCCACCATCTGCGAACTGGCCGGTGTCGAACCCGTGCAGAACATCGATGGCCGATCCATCGCCCCCATCCTCCGCGGTGAGGCGAACGAACATCGCAACTGCTGCGTGTTTAGTGAACACAACTACCACGGCCTGCGCACGCACGATCACAAACTCATCGTCAACGAAAACGACATCACCGAAATGTACGACCTGCAAGCCGACCCGCAGGAACTGAACAACATCGCCAACAACGAATTCGGTAAGGATGGCGACAAGCAAATAGAACTCACCCGCATGCTCAAGAAGCAAATGTCCGCCGGCGGGTGGAACCGCTAAGCCGCCAGCGACTTAGCGCAGTAAGGTGGGGCAAGCGACGCTTACTTCGCGGCGATCCTCCACACGTAATCCGCGTTGGCTTCGTCGAAGACATCATCCGTCTTGTGCTGTCCGTCGTCATCCTTGCCATCTTGCCCGACGGACCAGACCAACCCCCGCTTTGCGTCGTACCGCATCAGGGTGGTGCCATCGCCGAAGGGATCGAGGGGTGGCACCTTGATGAAGCCGGCGATGATGAGTTTGTTGAGCGAATCGGGCAACTGTCCGTGTACGCTGCGATAGGCATGTGCTGCGGCAGTCACAGTGACCGCATGACGTAGCGCGATACCGTGACGCACCAGACCTGTCATACGGTGGGCCATACCCTCATCGTGCTTGCAGCCCATCACGTTCGCCAACCGGGGGGCAAGCTGTTTGGTTTCATCCGGTGTGGGCATACGTGTCGTCGTGATCTTGAACAGTTCAAGGAGGGTCTGGCGCTGCGCGTCGATCGCAGTATTCCCGGTGGAAGCCTCATGTACTTGAAGCAGATGTGGCCAGGGCCTGGTGATGCGCTGGACATGTGGGGCGTAGTCTTCTGAGAACACACGCAATGTTTGCTGCAGGTCAAACAGCATTACATGCTCGTCGAGAAAGCAGATGACACGTTGTTGAGCCACCTCATCCATCTTATTCCATGCCAACATCGTTTGGATATCGATCCACGCCGGCATGCGTTTGCCTAGAAAGTCATAGCTGCTGGTCAGGGCGTTCAGCGTTCCCGCTTGCTGGTGGCGGTACAACTTCCGTAGTTCAGGCAGAATGTATGTCGTTAGATCAGTGCGCCACTGATTGGCCAGTGATTCACCCAAAGGTTCATGTCGGTCCAGCGCTTGCAGCACCGCGCGATCCACCGTCGCCGGATGCTCAGTCTGGAGCATGGACAGCAACTGACGCAGCGCCATCCCCTTGCATGCGACTCCTACCAGATCATCGATCAGGAAGTCGTCGCCATCGCTCAACATGTTTCCTACATCGTAAACGTCCAGGGCGTCACGCGCTGCGCCGAGCATCTCGCCATCGTGACGGCGCAACTTGCTGCGTGCGATGCGCAGGTTGACCAGTTTCCGCACCTCGCCCAGTTGTGGGTTGAACCCCAGGTCGAACGTTTCACCGTCGAGCCGTGCGCGACATCGCTTGCGTTTCAGTCCCTTCTCGAACAAGGTTGCGGCCTGACCATGACGAGCGATGGCTGTGCGTATCTTCTTCGCGGCAGCGTCGGTCAGTGGCCCATCACGCAATGCCGCATCAAGCAGGACCGTTGCCTCGTGATCAGCCTTCAGCAACGCCGCAGCCTGCAGCCAGACAGACCAGGCGTTGTGCTCGTCCGGCAGGGGTGGATGCTCGACCAGCAAGTCCTTCGGCACGAGCCTGGCCACCATGCGATCGAATGCCGCATCTGCTTCGGCATTGACAGGTGGGGCTGCGCCCGACGCACGCACGACCAGAAGCAACAACCATATGACGACTGTGATTTGACGCACCGATCACCTCCGCATGTGTGTGTATCGTACTTCCGTTGGGATGTTGACGCATCAGGCGGTGGCAGCTCCGGTCAACTGCCACGGCTTGCCGCAGACGGGCAGGCCGTGGCACCCGATCATTAAGTTTGATCCAACTTGTGCGCTAGGTTGCTGTTGAGCGGTGTAGCCGCGTACCCAGCCAGACCGTGATTGCAATTAACGCAGCGGGGAACACCAGCCCCCAAACGGCATCCACATACAGGTGA
>JANQFT010000202.1 GCA_028277685.1 Phycisphaeraceae bacterium | reverse complement strand
TTCACGTTGCCGAAGCTGATGTTGCGGTAAATGTGCACGGTGGAATCGCAGTATCCGGCCTCGATGCCTTTGCCGTAAGGGCCACCCAGTTTGAGCCACTTGCCACCCACTTCGCCTTTGACCCATCCACCGGTGGTGGTGGTACCGTTGTCGTAGCAGATGTTGTCGAATACATGGGTGCGGGTCGAACGCCAGATGTAAATCCCCGCATTATTTTTGAAGCTGCGGTTGCCGTACACGTAGCTGTAGGTCTTGTCGCTGTCGTCCGCTTCGTTGCGGGAATAGTCCTGTGCCCAATCCATGTAGATACCGGTAATGCCCTGCAGGTGCTTCCACTGCCCGCCGCCTTTACTCTTGGGCGCCCAGCCTGGCCGCTTGGAGGTGCTGCTGCGATAGCAGTTGTACACCGTGTTGTACCGTACGATGTTGTTCGGGCACATGATCTTGATCGCCCCGGCATCATCGCGATCACGACCGGCATCGGTCACGACGTTCCATTCAAGAATACAGCGCGTCTGTTCGTTGGTTGAACCGACATAGATTCCCCCGCCCCGCACATGGTTGTTGCTGATGATGCAGTCGGACGCACCAAGCTGCACTTGCGCCAGATTTCCGCCCACCACATCGTTCTCGACAATCCAGAGGTGATGGTTCGGCTGGCGCCAGATTTTGATCGCGGGAAACACACCATCGTGCAGCGGCCCCATATTGCGGAAGTAGAAGCCACGAATCACGATGTGATGGCGTTGCGTGTTGGGCCGCCAGAAGTTGAAGATAGGTGCGGGTTTGTTCTGGCCGTCGATGACGACCTTCTCTCCGGGGTGTGAGCGCACGGTGATGTAGTTGCCTGGTTTGCCGCTGTTGGCGAAGGTCAGGTTCCGTTCGTTGTATGTACCGCCGCGTACGCGCAGGCAGTCACCGGGTTCGAGCTGATTGATGCCGTGTTGGATGGTTGCCCATGGTTTGGCGTTTGAGCCATCGCCGGTCTCATTGCTGCCAGTGGTGGCCACGTAGTACGTGTTACCGGTGACAGGCGGGGGGCTGAGCGGACCGTCCATGAGGATTGGTTCGATCTTCGGTTCAACGAACGTACTGCGGGGTTGGGCACTGGCTTGATGCAGCATGAGTAACGTCAGGCAGATCATCCACAGCACAGAGCGGCGAGTCGGGCACATTGGGGTTATCTCCGAAGTGACAGGACTACAGTAGACGGACGCTGCAGAGTGCCAATCATGTCGGCATCTAGACAATCTAATGGATTAGATTCATTTGGGGCGTGCTTGTCGGTTGGTGGCGCGTTTTCACAATTCTGGTGGACAGAAAAACCTGTTGTTTTGAACCGAAAAGCGCGTTGACGAAGTCGTAATTACGGATTAAGTTGTCTGAGTTAGCGACGTGCTAACACAGTTGCTGCTGGTGGGGCCATCGGTGGCAACATGTAACAGAACATCGTTTTTACGTGGTTCGGGTACTAGGATGGTGAACGTGGCAGGGGTTGACCCTGCTGAGGGGGTTCACGCGTTTCAGGTTGTACAGCGGATGTTGCTGTCGTCGAAGCCCTTGCCGGGGTTCCGACGGTTCGGCACTTGGTTGCGCATGCGTCGCGAGGTGGTCGCCGCCCCCCGCACCACTTCAACACCATCGCTCCATCTGCCGAACCGTCAGTGCCCTGGAAGGAAAGTCGTAAGTGGGAGGTGAAAAGGATGAGAACGCCTGCGATGCGTCACATCGCAGCTACCATTTTCTGACCTCTGACCTCTGACCTCTGACCTCTGACCTCTGACCTCTGACCTCTGACCTCTGACCTCTGACCTCCCTCATCCTTCGCGTTTGTAGAACGG
>JANQFT010000101.1 GCA_028277685.1 Phycisphaeraceae bacterium | reverse complement strand
CTTCGACACGCCCGCCACGGTGCCGGCCGGGGCGCGAATTTCTGCGGGGTAGTCTGGCAGAGTTGCCACGTCGTTGCCGAACATGGCAGACGAATCTGTGAACTGCATGCCGGCCAACTGCATTCCGTCGCCACTGTCTCCGGCAAAGCGCACTGTGGCGGAAGGAATTTCCCTGACCTGCTTACTGTCGGCGATCATGCTGCACCCATTTTGCTGACCATGCGTTGCGGTGAAATCAAAGTTGACGCATTGTATTCGGCCACTTTGCATGTGGCCACGTTCAAACACGGCAATTACATCGACTTGTATCGGCTATCTGACCGCGCAAGCGACAGGCCCGGCTGACCGAATCAACCGGGCCTAGCGGGACACTTGAATTTCAACGGAGACCGGATCGATTAAAGCATGTCGAACAGAACGGTCACCGCGCCCCTATGCCGCCCCCAACTCATGTCTTTTCATCGTGCGGCTGCGCCACCGGCTGACGCTTACGGGCGACCACGCAGATCGCCCCACCCAACAGGCCAAGCCCGACTGCAGCCATCGGCCCGGAGTACATCAGTCCGAACTCGGGATGGAACATCAGGTACATCAGCCCCGAAGCAAGCAAACCCCAAACTGTGATCACTGCAACACTGCGCATGGCAAGACCTTCCTTGGTTAGCCGTGGTGTTCAATGCTCACGCTCAGCCCAACCGTTCGATATAACCACGCAGGACGCAAGCCATAATCTGCGTTTTCTGATTGATAATGATGAATTCTCGCCCGGTTTGATGTCGATGGGGCGAGTATAGTGTCGTTACCGGACCACTTGACCGGAGTCTTCCATGCCTGTTCGCATCTTTGCGTTACTCCTGCTGATGAACTTGTGCGCCAGCGCGCAAGTCGCCAGCCAACCTGCTCCCGCTGCACCTGTTCCCGTTGCCGGCAACTTGCTTCGCCAGGCCATACAACAGGCAGAAACCAGCGATCCGGGTAAAGCCATCGCCACCCTTGAAACGCTGTTCGCGAAACACAAACAGAACGACATCATTCAACTGTCTGCGCGCCTGCTGCATGGCCAATTGACCGGCAGCTTCAAAAAGCGTCAGTCGTACTGGATGAACCGGCAGGTGATCGACATGGCGGTGATCGTGCCCAACGCCGCGGCATTCGCGCAGGCTACTGCTGCCTGGACAGACGAACAGTTCTTCCCCGTGCTCATGGCCGACGCATGGTTTACGCCCATGTTCCTGCGTGCTTTTAAGCCGCAACAGGTTCTGGTGTGGTCCGGCGATTCAGATGACTTCGATATCGCAGCCATCGCTGCTGAGCACAATCGCAAGCTGGCGACAAAGCCGCGGCAAGTCCCACTTCCGGGCATCGTGGTCACACACGCCGATTCAGCCCAGGTTCTCGGGGCATTGGCACTGGCGCGCGGGCGTGGCCAGCCCCTGCATCTTCAGCCCGCGCATGAGGGGAAACTCGAACGCGCCGATTACAACAAAGTTATCGAACTGAATGCGGCCATCCTCACTGCAGCCAACCAGTGGCGAATGCTCAACCCCGTTGAGTTGTGCGGCATCACCCTCGCCGGTCGTTACCCCTACACGTACAACCAACCGAAGAAGCCCGATTTCAAGCGGGCTGGGTCACGCTTGGCCACCGACGACCTGCTCGGTCGTGAACCACGCGGCTTGCGGCTCGGCGTGGTGGGACGACTTCTTGGTGACGATGCGCAGTCAGTCTACCAGGCGATGTGCAGCTTGTTCCTTCAGCCAAAGCGCACCTTGCTGTTTGATGATTACAGCAATCGAAAAGCGAGTTTCAAAGGCTTCCGATACGACAACGCGGCAAGCATCCTGAACAAGCGGCTGGACGCCAACCTGATCCAAGGCAAACAGGTCACGCCTGTCATGTTCCGCAAACTCACCCGTACGGGCACACCCTACGACATGTTGTGGATCAATTCATCCGGCGGGGCCGACTTCTGGGAACTGCGTGGACGCGCCACCCCCAACGATCTGCCCATCGACCACGCCAACATCTACTACTACGTGCACAGCTTCAGCGCGAAGCACCCGTCCCGCACAAATACCATCGCCGGACGTGCCCTGCTCAGCGGCAGCTACTGGTTCTTCGGTTCTTGCGAGGAGCCGTATGTGCACGCCTTCGTTCTGCCCACATCGATGACAAACAAGGTGATCGCCGGCACGCCGCTCGCATTCGCAGCTCGACAGTCACCCGGTCATCCAATGTACCAGCCTTGGCGGCTGGTCACCCTCGGAGATCCTCTGTTCAGCCTGCGCGAATTTCCTGCGAAGCGCATCCCCCCGATTACCTTGTCCAACGCCAAGCCACTTACCGATCACAACGCGGCTGATCCACAGCAGCAACTCCGACATGCCATGTGGATCGCACCCGAGAAAGCGATCAGGCCCGCCGTAGCCTGCCTGAAAGATGCAACTAACCTTGAGCCGGATGTGCTTGCACGGGCAGTGAAACTCGTCTTCGACCTGAAAGGCTACCGCGCTTTGGCTGCGCTCGACCTCCAGGCAGTTCGTAAACACGACATGGCGAAAATCCTGGTATGGGAATCGTTGATTACTCAACTCGACGAGGCGGTCAAGCTCGGCGATATCGAAATGGGTAAGCGTTACCTGCGCACCATGCTCAGCCTTGCCCACGAACGCGCATCACTGGGTTCGCGAATCACCCGCCTGCTCACTGCTGCGGAAAAAGTCAGCCAACGCACTTCCCTAGAACGATGGCTGCGGGCCAAAGAACAATTATCACTGAGTCGCCTGGGGAAAGAGCAGATCGAAAAAGCGCTATCTGCTTCCCCCAACAAGTGATAGCGACAGTTCCAGCGAGCAAAATCTGGGGTGATCCGCCGGCATTGGCCGATAATGGCCAAATAGGAGGTTTTGCGCGCATATGGCAAAGACGAAGCAAGCAGAACGCAAAGAGCATGCCCCCGTGCTCAAACGAATCGGTTGGATGGGCTTGGCGGCCATGTGGTTGTTCATCGTGGCGGCACTGGTGGATTTCAATCCCGCTGATTGGCCCAGCCATGCCGTGGCGCCCCATTCAGCGCAGGTCGATAATTGCTGCGGTCGCGTCGGTGCTTGGACGGCGTATCAGCTTTACTTCAACGTTGGCCCGGGCATCTGGTTGATGCTGACCGGCGTGCTGGCGTACCTGGTCGCCACCGCGATCGGTCGACGGGTGGATCAACTGCCACTCCGCATCATCGGCGTCATCCTGATGAGCATCGCCACCAGCGGATTCGTGGCCCATCAGGTACCCGATGCGTCATCCATGCCCGAAGGTTCCGGCGGACTGCTCGCGATTTACATCACTAACCAACTCACCACGCACTTCGGTCACGTGGGAACGTGGTTGGCCCTGCTTGGCGTGTTCGGTGTGGGTGCGATTGTTGCGGTGGATGAACTGGTCGTCGCCATTCCGCAAGGCGCGGTGACCGCATGCCGTTGGGTCGCTTCGTTACACTGGCCCAAG
>JANQFT010000029.1 GCA_028277685.1 Phycisphaeraceae bacterium | reverse complement strand
GCACAACATCACCGGCGACGCGCTCGACCTGCCACTGGTCGACACGCTCAACCCCGCGCTCGTGTTCGATGGCAGCGCCGCCGGCCTGCTGGTCTACCTCAAGGACATCCAGTTCGATCAGCACGGTCGACCGGTGATCCTTTACCTGACCAGCACCAGCGCCTGGCCCGGCCCCGGCGGCGGCCCGCACCAATGGTCGCTGGCGAAGTACGACGGCAGCCGCTGGACACATCACGCGGTCACCACCAGCGATCACAACTATGACCACGGTTCGCTGCTGCTGATCGCAGACGACGACTGCCAACTGATCGCCCCCACCACGCCCGGCCCGCAGCCCTACGCGACCGGCGGGCAGATGTGCCTCTGGCAATCGACCGACGCCGGCCGGACTTGGCGCCAGCTTCGCCAACTCACCAACGACCCGGCGGTGAATCACACCTATGCTCGTCGACCGCTCAACGCCCATGCCGACCTGGCCATGCTCTGGGCTGCGGCGGATGCGTACCACCCGTCGGCCGTAAGCTTGTATCGCAGTAACCAGAATGGCGATGTATGCTCCATTGAATGACCCGCGGGAGCCACACGGCAATGAAGACCAGACACCTGACAGTCGCAGCGCTGATGATGACTGCACTGGCGTCGCCCGCATGCGCCGCGGGCTGAATCAATCCCGTCGAGTATGTCTACAAGACGGTGGGCGAGAAGGGGTGTGCGTTCTTCCGTTCATGGCACAAAGGCAGTTCCTTGCCAATGCATTCAGTGCCATGCCTGTTCAGATCTGGTTTTTCTGTACTCGCTCAGCTTGCATGACGCCGTCGCTGTCGATGCGTTATGCGCGGTTCCCGAAGAGTCGGGAAAAAGTGAAGAAGCCCTGCATCGATTCAAGGGTAGACACCCCTCGCTTGGCATGTGGGATTGGATTGGTGATCAACCCCGAAGTTCCAGTTCTGATGCTCTGCTCTGCAATGAACGTGCCATCGCAGAAGCAGCCGAAGAAGTTGATCGCAACGGCACCGCATTTCGCTACAATTTCGACTTAGAAGGCAGTCCACAACTCTCAAGGCTTATACCGGCGGTTTCGCTTAGCAACCTCCAATATGCAGCGACGGACGTTGGTACTGCGTTTCCATGAAGTGTTGATTGGTCATCAACCAGGGATTGTGAGCGAATATCCGTGACTTCCAACATCGTCGCAGTGATAGCATTTACCTGCCCCCCGAAAGGACACCGGCATGCTAGCCGAAGCCGCCTCGTTATCGACGCCAATTGCTCAGAACTACGTCACCGCCGCCACGGTGCCGGATGACGGTGACGGCCATTACTGGTTCTTCCTGAGCAACGGGTTCGTTCGCTGCGCCAATGGCACGCTGATCGCCGCCGCGCCGATCGCGAAGAAGATGACCGACACGCTCGAAGATGCCAACCTCGATGCCACGGTCACT